>JADGPB010000089.1 GCA_017882655.1 Propionibacteriales bacterium | reverse complement strand
GACGTGGCCACGCTCAAGGGCGACGCGCGTCTCGCGGACGTCCTGCGTCGCGCGGTGTGGGGGAAGCTGGCGGAGCCGACCGGTCCGCTCGTCGTCCCGTACGGATCGCGGGTTGTCCGGGTACCGGCACACCGCGTCGCCGCGGCCGTTGAGTCGCTGCGGGAGCGAGGGGTGCGGTACGAGGCGGGCCGCAAGCTCCTTCCGCAACGGCTTGCCCACGAGGTGCTGCTGCGGCTCGAGGCGACGGGCGAGACGACCGACGACCGTGTGCAGAACGCAGTCGCGCGATCCGCGCCGGTGAAAGCCCTTGTCGCACAGGTGTGGCCGGCGATCACACCGGCCGTCGTGCTGCACCGGCTGCTCTCGGACGCGGACGCTCTCGCCGCGGTCGCCGACGGAACCCTCAGCCCCGACGAGCAGACGGCGCTGATCTGGCCCAAGCCCTCCCGTACAGCCGGCTCCGCGGCGTGGTCATCCGCCGACCTCCCCCTGCTCGACGAGCTGGCGGACCTGCTCGACCGGACCCCGTCGGTCGGCCACGTGATCGTCGACGAAGCGCAGGATCTCGCGCCCATGGCACTGCGGGCAGTCGGCCGGCGCGCGTCGACCGGGTCGATCACCGTGCTCGGCGACCTCGCACAGGCGACGACGCCGTGGGGAGCCCGCGACTGGGCCGTCGCCCTCGCCCACCTCGGCAAGCCGGACGCGGCGATCACCGAGCTCACCGAGGGCTTCCGCGTGCCGGGCGCGGTGATCGAGTACGCGGCGAGGCTCCTCCCCTCGATCGCGCCGGGCCTCCGTGCACCCAGGTCGGTACGTCACAGCCGCGGCGACCTCGACCTGCGGCTCGTCGCCGATCCCGTGAAGGCCCTAGCCGCAGCAGCAACCCAGGCCGCCGCCAGAGAGGGCACGGTGGGCGTGATCGTCGCCGACCCTCAGCTGCCGGCGGCGCGGAAGGCGCTCAGGGGGATCCCGTACACCGAGCTCGGCCAGGCGACGACCACCGAGGCGTTCGAGTCCCACCTCGACCTCGTACCCAGTTCGCTCGCCAAGGGCCTCGAGTTCGACCACGTGCTGCTGGTCGACCCGGCCGCGATCGTCGCCGCCGAAGCCGACGAGCTCACGGGCTGGCGCCGCCTGTACGTGGCGCTCACCCGCGCCGTAACGAGCCTGGTCGTGCTCCACGACGGCAACCTCCCCGAGCCGCTCCTCTGACGACCGCACAGGCATTCTGTACGCCTGTGCGGTGGAACTTTTGCCTGTGACGTCGGAGTTTTGCCTGTGGCGTCGCGGAGGGGGTGCGACGTCACAGGCATTTCTCCGACGAAGGGCCCCGTCAGCAGGTCTCGATGATCCTTTGCAGGACTCTGGCTCCGAAGCGGATGGCATCGAGCGGTACGCGCTCGTCGACGCCGTGGAACAAGGGCGCGAAGTCCAGGTCGGCGGGAAGTCGCAGCGGCGCGAACCCGTACCCGTGGATCCCCAGCTCGCCGAGCGCCTTGTTGTCGGTGCCGGCGCTGAGGCAGTACGGGACGACGCTCGCGCCCGGGTCCTCGGCGTCGATGGCCGCGGCGATCGCGTCGACGAGAGGCCCGGTCTGCGGGACATCAAGGGGCGGGACCATCCGGTCGATGATCAGCTCGACGTGGTCGCCGGCCAGCTCGCGCAGCGTCGAGAGGATCTTGTCGTCAGATCCGGGGAGGAAGCGGCAGTCGATGGACGCCTCCGCGATGCCGGGAATGACGTTCGTCTTCTTGCCGGCGAGCAACGTCGTGAGGTTGGCGGTGTTCGCGAGTGTCCCGGCGACGAACTGACGGGCGCCTCCGAACTGCGGCAGGAAGGCGGCGGGATCGTCGGGGCTCCACGGGATGCCCGTGACCTCGCTGACATGGTCGAACAGCGTGATGACCGGCGCGATCAGGTCGATCCCCCAGTCGTACCCGTCGATCCGCACGATCGCCTCAGCGAGCCGCACGATCGCGTTCTCGTCGTTCGGCACGGATCCGTGACCGGCGCGTCCGGTCGCACGCAACCGCATCCACGCGTACCCCTTCTCGGCGGTCTGGAGGAGGTACGACCGCGTCGCGGGGCCGCCATCGGACGGTTGCAGGGTGATCGAGTAGCCGCCGACCTCACTGATCGCCTCTGAGCAGTCGGCGAACAGCTCCGGCCGGTTCCGCACGATCCACTCCGCTCCCCACACGCCCCCGGCCTCCTCGTCGGCGAGGAACGCGAACACGATGTCGCGCGGCGGGGTGACCGCGTTGGTGACCAGGTGGCGCAGGTTGGCCAGCATCATGCCGACCATGTCCTTCATGTCGACCGCGCCCCTCCCGTACAGCACGCCGTCCACCACGTCGCCCGCGAACGGGTCGTGGCTCCAGTCGGCGGCGTCCGCCGGGACGACGTCGAGGTGTCCGTGCAGGATCAGGCCGGGACGGGTCCGGTCGGCGCCGGGGATGCGTACGACAAGGCTCGAGCGCTTCGGCGCGGGCTCGACGTACTCCGGCTCGAGGCCGACCTCGCGGAGCAGCCCGAGCACGTACTGAGCCGCCTCGTACTCGCAGGGGCCCGAGGAGTCCCCGTAGTTCGTCGAGTCGATCCGTACCAGCTCGGTCGTGATCCGTACGGCCTCATCGGCAAGCTCGAGCGACATGGGTGCCACTGTATGCGGTCGTACTTTTTGCCTGTGAGGTCGGAGTTTTGCCTGTGAGGTCGGAGTTTCGCCTGTGAAGTCGCGGACCGGGAGGACCTATGAGTGTGTGCTGCTGATCGCGAGGATGAAGACCAGCGTGACGAGGACGATGACGAGAACGATGGCGCCGAGCAGGATCGCGAGCGTCGACCACCAGCCTGGTTGCCGACCACGGGTCTTGGCGATCACGCCGGTCACGATCGCTGCCGGTGCCATGAGAGCTGCGACCCAGAAGGCCACCCCCGCACCGGGCGCCAGCCGCGACGACTCGGCGGCTGCGCCGAGCAGAGATCCTGTCAGGAGAGCGACGAGGATGCCGACCAGCGCTCCGATGCCAAGGCCGAACGATGCAGCCGCCAGCCGCGAGGACTGGAACAACGTGGGAGTCACGGACGACAGTCTGTCATCACATGCCCGGAGGGTGGCGCACCTCGGAGTCGATGAGGCGCCGCCACGAGCGGACGAGCCCCGGGTCGACGTACGACTTGTAGCTGCGCTGCGGCCGCGCCGGGGCCCCGATATGGAACCCGCGGATGCCTGCCTGGGCCAGCCAGGGCACGTGTTCCGGCGCCAGACCTCCCCCGGCCATGATGAGCCTCGCGATCGAGGGATCGGAGTGGGCGCGAGACATGAGGTCGTCGAGCCCGTACCGCAAGCCTCGTGCCGACCCGCTGGTCAGCACCTGGTCCAGGCCCGGCAGCGTCCGTACATCCCGCCACGCCTTCGCGGGCTCGAGCGCCGAGTCGATCGCCCGATGGAACGTCCAGGGCCAGCCGCCGTTGCCGGCGAGCTCGGAGCACACCTCGAGATCGACCTGGCTGAGCCCGTTGAGGAAGCCCATGACGATCCCGTCGGCACCGGCGTCCATGTAGGCCGACCCCAGCCCCTTGAGCCGCGTCGTCTCGCCGCCGTCCGTACCGAATCCGCCGCGCAGCCGCAGCATCACGCGGAGCTGGATCGAGGTGGCGCGCCGGACGGTCGCCACCAACGCAGGCTCGGGCGACAGACCGCCCTCTTTCATCGTGCCGACGAGCTCCACCCGGTCGGCACCGCCCTCGGCGGCGTTCTCGGCGTCCGCCGACTGGAGCACCACAACCTCGAGCAGTCCCGCCATGTCTCTATGGTGCCGAGGCGGAGCGGATGTGGCCGTAGGCGCGCGGTCGCGACGCGGCTACAGAACGCTCAGGTCAGGCGGTAGCCGGAGCCACGTACGGTCTCGACGACATCGGCGCCGAGCTTGTTGCGCAGGTAGCGCACGTACACGTCGACGACGTTGGAGGTCGGATCGAAGTCGTAGCCCCACACCGCGCTCAGCAGCGCTTCGCGCGACAGCACCTCGCCCGGATGCTTCATGAACGTCTCGATGAGCGTGAACTCGCGGGCCGTGAGGTCGACCTCGCGGCCGGAGAGCGATGCCTTGTGGGTACGGAGATCGAGCTTGAGCTTGCCGTGCTGCAGCACCAGCGAGGCCTCCGAGGGCGACTCGCGCCGAAGCCGCCGGCGTACGCGTGCGACGAGCTCCTCGAAGCGGAACGGCTTGGCGATGTAGTCGTCGGCGCCGTACTCGAGGCCCTTCACGGTGTCGGTGACCGAGGACCGCGCGGTGAGCATGATGACCGGGATCCGACTTCCCTGGGCGCGTACGCGACGCAGCACCTCGAAGCCGTTCACGTCGGGCAGGCCGACGTCGAGGATCATGAGGTCGTACTCGCCGGACAGCGCCTTGTGAGCGCCAGCGACGCCGCTGGCCTCCGTGGTCGCGGGAAATCCTGCTGCGCGCAGGCCTTTCGCGAGGAACGCGGCGATGCGCTCTTCGTCCTCGACGATGAGAATTTGGTTCATGAGGTGGGCTCCGTCGCAGGCTGGCGTGGGATGACGAGGCTCACGGTGCTCCCGAGATCAGGAACCGAGTCGATATCGACCCGGCCACCGTGCGCCAACGCGATCGAGTTCACAATAGCGAGTCCGAGGCCCGCGCTGTCTGTACGCTTCGCACCCGCGCGCCGCGAGCGGCCAAAACGCTGAAGCACAAGCTCCTTGTCGTCCTCGGTGAAGCCCATGCCGCGGTCGCGCACCCACAGCCGTACGTTGTCGCCCTCGAGCTTGCTGCCGATGCCGATGTCGGTGCCGTCGGGCGAGTACTTCACGGCGTTCGCCGCAAGCTGGAGCCATGCCTGGGTGATGCGCTGCGGGTCCATCATGACGCTGACGTCGGCGAGCGAGTCCATGATCCAGTGACGATCGCCGAGGACCCGTACCTTCTCGAACGTCTCGTCCGTCAGCCGCCCGGCGTCGACGTCCTGCAGGACGACGAAGTCGGAGCGCTCCGACTGTGCGAGGAGGATGAGGTCGTTGACGAGGTTGCTCATGCGGGCGAGCTCCTCGAGCGCGAGAGCCCGAACGACCTCGGCATCCTTCGGGTCGGTGGTGTCCATGAGCTCGAGGTGGCCGCGGACGATCGTCATGGGCGTACGGAGCTCGTGGCCGACGTCGTCGAGGAGGCTCTTCTGCGCCTCGACCGTCGACTCCAGCCGATCAAGCATCCCGTTGACGGTCGTGGTGAGCGCCGCGAGGTCGTCGTGGCCACGTACGGGGATGCGGCGCTTCAGGTCGTGCTCCGTGATCTCTTCCGCGGTGCGCTGCAACCAGCTGATCGGTTGCAGCAACCTAGCCATCACCAGCCACGTGATGACTGCGGTGACCGCGATCGCCCCGACCCCGACGAGCGAGTACGTGACGAAGGTCTCGTTGAGAGCCTTGCGCTCGATGGAGAGGTCGATGACCCGGACGAGTGCACCGGTCTCGCCGGTGTAGATCCACGAGACCGGGACGACGAGGTACGCGTAGTCGGTCGAACCCGACGTGAACCGCTCGGTCGTCACGTTCGACAGCTTCGACTTCTCCAGCACGAGCGCCACGAAGGCGGCGTTGTTCTCGGGCCGTACGGTCACCGACGAGTTGGCCTTCCACACCACTTGACCGGCGCTGATGCCGAGGATGCCGCCGGACTCGGAGAGCGTCTTGCTCTGCAGCGCACCGCGCAGCAGGTCCGAGACGTCGGTGAAGGGCTTCCCGGTGCCGGGATCGATGTTCAGGTAGGCGAGCTCCCGGAAGTCGGACGCGTCGCGGCTGAGCTGCGCGTAGGCCTGGCTCTGGATCCGCGCCCACTGCAGCACGTATGCGACAGCGCCGGACAAGCCGATGCCGAAGAACGTGAGCAGCAGGATCGTGACGACAAGGCGCTCGCGGATGCTGGCGATTCCCGGCGCCCGCTTCTTCGTACCAGCCGACGCCTGCCCCGCCTCGGCCGCGGGCCGAGGCGTGTGTGGGCGGGTCAGTTTTGGTGGCACGTCAGCGCACGGCTACCAGGTCGCAGACAAAGATGAGCGTCTCGTTCGGGCCGATGACGCCGCCGGCGCCGCGCGGGCCGTACGCAAGGTGGGGCGGGATCACGAGCTGCCGGCGGCCGCCGACCTTCATGCCCTGGATACCGGTGTCCCAACCGGAGATGACCTGTCCCCGACCGAGGCCGAAGTCGAGCGGCTGACCGCGGTCATAGCTCGAGTCGAACTCCTCGCCGGTCGAATGCGCCACACCGACGTAGTGCACGGACACGATCTGTCCGGCCTCCGCCGCAGGGCCGGTGCCCTCGACGAGTTCGGTGATGACGAGTTCAGCCGGCGGCGGACCGTCCGGGAAATCCACGAAGGGCTTGTCCATGCCCCGGATGTTAGTGGCGCGCGACGCCGACTAGCCCCATCGATGGCGCGAGTCTCACCTGAGGTTGACGTGAGGTCCGGATTTTCGCGACCCCGGTCGGACGTGCGGAGCGGTCGCCGTGCCACCGGGGACCCCGGATCGGCCACCCGGAGGACTTTCTCCGCCTGCTGGTCCGAGGTCAGGCCTCGTCCGGCTCGACCTTCTTGTTCAGCTGTCGGCCCAGTCGCCACCAGACCACGCCGCCCGTTGCGCCGGCGACCCCGAGGCAGACGAGGCCGTACGTCAGGTAGGCGCCGTTCATGCGGTTCAGGTCTGGTGTGAGGTCGAAGACGTCCACCACCACAGCGCTCTCCCCCCGCCACTCGATCGTGCCGACGGTGTACACGCACACGGACGATCCAGACACGTACGTATCTGCGTCCCAGGTGTCGCCCTTCTTGGCCGTCCTCAACGCATCGGCCACGAACCCCTTGTCCGCCGAAGCCCGGGCGGCGGTGGGCGATGCGCCTGCCACCTCACCGTTGACGACCCCGATCAGTCCGGAGTTGCCCCTGGCCGCGCCCGCAGCGCGATCGATGGCCTGCTGCATGTCGGAGGAGGAGTTCTGCTCGTTCTGGACCATAAAGGGCGGGCCCTCCGCCCCTCCGAATGATTCGACCTGGTCCACCGCTTCTCTGTGGAGTCCCTGATACTGGATGGCGTACGAGGCCGCCCCGGCGCAGCCGAGAACTCCGAGGATCGTTCCGGCGATCGCCACGGCCACTCGACCGCGCTTCTCCGCGCGCGACGGCGGGCGCCGCCGGTTGTGGTCACGCCAGACCTGCCACCGCGGTTGGCTGGGCTTCACCAACCACGTGTCCTGCTGGGGCTCTGCGACGACAGCTCCCTCGACCGGGTCTGCGTCGACGTCGACGTGGAGCCGGGGGTCGCTCATGCCCGGATCGTACGCTCGATCCGGTGCTGGGGCTCCGATTCTGGCGCATGAAAGGGGTCCAGGGGTTTGCACTCGCCTAGGTCGAGTGCTAAACATGGGTTAGCACTCTCATGCGTAGAGTGCTACGTCAGTCGGTGAGGTCTTCGACCGTCCGTCGCGGGCACTGACAGGCGCGCCCAACGTCCAATTGGGGACAGACCCCGACACAGCCGGAGGAAACCCGGAACACATGGCAAAGCTCATTGAATTCAACATCGAGGCTCGCCGCGGTCTTGAGCGAGGCATGAACATCCTCGCCGACGCCGTAAAGGTGACCCTGGGCCCCAAGGGCCGAAACGTCGTGCTCGAGAAGAAGTGGGGCGCCCCGACGATCACCAACGACGGCGTCTCCATCGCCAAGGAGATCGAGCTCGAGGATCCCTTCGAGAAGATCGGCGCCGAACTCGTCAAGGAGGTCGCCAAGAAGACTGACGACGTCGCGGGCGACGGCACGACCACGGCAACCGTTCTCGCCCAGGCGATGGTGCGCGAAGGTCTGCGCAACGTCACCGCGGGCGCCAACCCGATGTCCCTGAAGAAGGGCATCGAGAAGGCAGTCGCCGCGATCGTCGCCGAGCTCGGCACGATGGCGACCGACATCGAGACCCGCGAGCAGATCGCGGCCACAGCGTCGATCTCTGCCGCTGACACCACCGTGGGCGAGATCATCGCCGAGGCGATGGACAAGGTCGGCAAGGAAGGCGTCATCACCGTCGAGGAGTCGAACACCTTCGGCCTCGAGCTCGAGCTCACCGAGGGCATGC
>JADGPB010000088.1 GCA_017882655.1 Propionibacteriales bacterium | reverse complement strand
GCATCATCTGGAGGAACCCTCATGGCTCGTGCAGTAGGCATCGACCTCGGCACCACCAACTCTGTCGTCGCCGTTCTTGAGGGCGGCGAGCCCACCGTCATCCCCAACGCCGAAGGCGCGCGTACGACCCCGTCGGTCGTCGCCTTCGCCAAGGGCGGCGAAGTCCTCGTCGGCGAGGTCGCGAAGCGTCAGGCCGTCACGAACGTCGACCGTACGATCCGGTCCGTCAAGCGCCACATGGGCACCAACTGGTCCGTGGACATCGA
Organism: Propionibacteriales bacterium; assembly: GCA_017882655.1. Taxonomy (GTDB): domain Bacteria; phylum Actinomycetota; class Actinomycetes; order Propionibacteriales; family Propionibacteriaceae; genus Fen-668. The sequence continues at coordinate 7,920 of JADGPB010000088.1, read as the reverse complement.
CGGCAAGGACTACAAGCCGCAGCAGATCAGCGCGTTCGTGCTGCAGAAGCTGAAGCGCGACGCCGAGGCCTACCTCGGTGAGCCCGTGACCAACGCGGTCATCACGGTTCCCGCGTACTTCGGCGACGCCGAGCGTCAGGCCACGAAGGAGGCGGGCGAGATCGCCGGCCTCACCGTCGACCGCATCATCAACGAGCCGACCGCCGCCGCGCTCGCGTACGGCCTCGACAAGGGCCACGAGGAGCAGACGGTGCTCGTCTTCGACCTCGGCGGTGGCACGTTCGACGTGTCGATTCTCGAGATCAGCGAGGGCGTCTTCGAGGTGAAGGCCACCAACGGTGACAACCACCTCGGCGGCGACGACTGGGACCAGCGGGTCGTCGACCACCTGGTCAAGGAGTTCAAGAACGCCCACGGCATCGACCTGTCCAAGGACAAGATGGCCCGCCAGCGTCTCCAGGAGGCTGCCGAGCGCGCGAAGATCGAGCTGTCGAGCGCTCAGGAGTCGCAGATCAACCTGCCGTACATCACGGCTGGCGCTGACGGCCCGCTGCACCTCGACACCAAGCTCACGCGCGCCGAGTTCCAGCGCATGACGCAGGACCTGCTCGACCGCTGCCGCGCCCCGTTCAACAAGGTCCTGGCCGACGCCAAGATCAGTACGGACAAGGTGAAGGAAGTCATCCTGGTCGGTGGTTCGACCCGTATGCCGGCGGTCGTGGACATGGTCAAGGAGCTGTCCGGCAAGGAGCCCCACAAGGGCGTCAACCCGGACGAGGTCGTGGCGCTGGGCGCATCCCTGCAGGCCGGCGTGCTGCGCGGCGAGGTCAAGGACGTACTGCTCCTCGACGTCACCCCGCTGAGCCTCGGCATCGAGACCAAGGGTGGCGTGATGACGAAGATCATCGAGCGCAACACCACGATCCCGACCAAGCGTTCTGAGGTGTTCACCACTGCCGAGGACAACCAGCCGTCGGTGATGATCCAGGTCTACCAGGGCGAGCGTGACTTCGCCCGCGACAACAAGTCGCTCGGCAACTTCGAGCTGACCGGCCTGATGCCCGCACCGCGGGGTCTGCCGCAGATCGAGGTGACCTTCGACATCGACGCCAACGGCATCGTCCACGTGCACGCAAAGGACCTGGCCACGTCCAAGGAGCAGTCGATGACCGTGACCGGCGGTTCCGCGCTGGCAAGGGACGACATCGACCGGATGGTGAAGGACGCCGAGGCTCACGCCGAGGAGGATCGCAAGCGCCGCGAGGTCGTCGAGATGCGCAACGACGCGGACGCGCTGGCGTTCCGTACCGAGAAGCTCCTCGCCGAGCACGCCGAGACGCTGACGGACGAGCAGAAGAAGCCCGTCGCCGACGCCCTCGCCACGTTGCAGGTCGCCCTCAAGGGGACTGACAACGACGACGAGGTACGTACCGCGATGAACGACCTCAACGAGAAGGCCAGCTCGATGGGCCAGGCGGTCTACCAGGCCGCACAGAAGGCTCAAGCGTCGCAGGCGCCCGGCGAGTCGGCCTCCAGCTCCGATGACGACGTGGTCGACGCGGAGATCGTCGACGACGACGACAAGAAGAACTGACTCGACAACCCAGTAGGGCGCACCGTCCGGCTAGCCGCCGGATGGCTGCGCCCTTCTAGGCTTGTGACAGCGATCGAGGAGAGATATGAGTGAAGAGTTCGTGCCTGACGGCGACGCACGTGATGGGGATGTCACCGGCCCGGTCGACGACGCCCCCGACACCGACGTCAGCCTTGCCGCCGCCGTCGCCGAGCTGACCGGCGACCTGCAGCGCGTACAGGCGGAGTACGTCAACTACAAACGCCGCGTCGACCGTGACCGCGACGTCGCCCGCCAGCGCGGCATCGAGGCGGTCATCGCCGACTTGCTGCCCGTGCTCGACGGCATCGACGGCGCCAAGGCTCACGACGAGCTGACCGACGGTACGAAGCTGATCGCCGACGAGGTCGCGAAGGTGACCGCCAAGTACGGTCTCGAGCCGTACGGTGCGGCCGGTGACCCTTTCGATCCGCAGATCCACGAGGCGCTCATGCATGTCCAGGTGCCCGGCTACTCCGTGACGACCTGCGCGCAGGTGTTCCAGACGGGCTACCTTCTCGGAGGACGGGTCATCCGGCCAGCGCGTGTTTCGGTGACCGACCCCACCGAGGAGCCGACGCAGCCTGCTGACAACGACGACGACTCCGTACCCGACGATCCCGGTTCGCTCACCTGACGAGAGAGGAGGCGCTGATGAGCACGAAGGACTGGCTCGAGAAGGATTACTACAAGATCCTCGGCGTCTCCAAGGACGCAAAGCCGGAAGAGATCAAGAAGGCGTTCCGCAAGCTGGCGCGGGAGAACCACCCGGACCAGCACCCCGACGACAAGGAGTCGGAGCGTCGCTTCAAGGAGATCTCCGAAGCGAACTCAGTGCTGTCCGACACGGTGAAGCGCAAGGAGTACGACGACGCGCGGAGCATGTTCGGCGGAGGCTTCCGGTTCCCCGGTGGCGGCCAGCCCGGACGGCCCGGCCAGGGCTCCGGCGTCAACCTCGAGGACCTGTTCCGCAACTCCGGCGAGGGCGGCTTCGGCGACCTGTTCGGCGGCCTCTTCGGTGGCCAGCAGCCGACAGGACGCCGGTCCGGTCGAGGCCCACGGCGCGGCGGCGACATCGAGGGCGAGGTCGCGATCCCGTTCGCGGACGCGGCCGCCGGAGTGACCGTCGGCGTACAGATGGTGTCCGAGGACGCCTGTGACGCGTGCCGGGGGACCGGTGCCAAGGCCGGTACGGTGCCGCAGGTCTGTCCAACGTGCCAGGGCTCGGGAATGCAGGCGTCGCAGTCGAGCGGGTTCGCGGTGAGCGAGCCGTGCCGGCAGTGCCGAGGCCGTGGGCTGATCATCGAGACGCCGTGCCCGGTGTGCTCCGGTACGGGTCGGGCCCGGTCGACGAGGACGATGCAGGTACGGATCCCGGCGGGTGTCGACGACGGCCAGCGGATCCGGATCAAGGGCAAGGGCGGCGTGGGCGAGAACGGCGGCGCTTCCGGCGACCTTTACGTGACGGTCCACGTCACGCCGCACCCGATCTTCGGCCGCAACGGCGACGCGCTCACGGTGACCGTGCCCGTGACGTACAGCGAAGCGACCCTCGGCGCCGAGATCGACGTACCGACGCTTGCTGACGGTACGGTCCGGCTGCGCGTTCCCGCGGGAACGCCGAACGGCCGTACGTTCCGGGTCAAGGGCCGTGGCGTCGGCAAGCCCGGTGATGCCGGCGACATGCTCGTCACGGTGGAGGTCGCGGTGCCGCAGCACCTCTCGGATCAGGCGAGGGCTGCGTTGGCCGAGTACCAGCGGCTGGCGGCCGAGCCGAATCCTCGTACGCATCTGATGAGGAGCTGACATGCAGTACCTGCCGGATCGCCTGGATCGTGACGCGCCCCTGTTCCCGATCTCGACGGCGGCGCGACTAGCGGGGATGCACCCGCAGACCCTCCGCACGTACGACCGGCTCGGTCTCGTCGTCCCCACCCGTGCGCGCGGACGCGGCCGGCGCTACTCGCTGCGCGACGTCGCCCGGCTGCGGCTGGTCCAGTACCTGTCGCAGGACGAGGGCATCAACCTCAACGGCGTACAGCGCATCCTCGAGCTGGAGCTGCGTCTCGACGGGCTCCAGAAGCATGTCGAGGAGCTCACCGCAGAGCTCCGGGCGGCCCATGCCGCCCCTCCGGGAGCCCGGCTCTTCACCGCCTCGACCAACGCCGTCCACCTCGGCACCGTCGTCCGCGCCCCGAAGGCCATCGCCCGCTAAGGAGAACACCATGACCACCGAGCTCATCGCACGCGGGTTGGCAGCGGCCGCTGACACTGAGGTCGTCGAGGTGGGCAGGGGAGTCCTGGCCAGCAGCGGCACGATCTTGAAGGCCTCGCTCTTCGCCGACGGAAAGCCGGCCCTGGTCGTTGCTGACGACCGTACGTGGGCAGCGGCGGGACATGCCGTCCACGACGCTCTGGTCGCCGCCGGGGTCGAGGTGCTGGACCCGATGATCTTCCCGGGACATCCCGTCCTATACACCGCACTGGAGAACTGCGACATCATCCGCGAGCGGCTCGCCGACTCCGGAGCGCTCGGTGTCGCTGTCGGCTCGGGGACGATCAACGACCTCGTCAAACTCGCGTCCGGACAGCTCGGACAGCCGTACGGAGTCGTGGGTACGGCCGCCTCGATGGACGGCTACTCCGGTTTCGGCGCACCCATGAGCTCGGAGGGCGTCAAGGTGACGATGCCCTGCCCGGCGCCCCTGGTGGTGATCATCGATCTCGACGTGGCTGCCGCGGCTCCGCCCAGCATGGTGGCTTCCGGCTACGGCGACCTGTCCGCGAAGATCCCCGCCGGTGCCGACTGGATCCTCTCCGACGCCGTCGGCCTTGACCCCATCGACCCGCTCGCCTGGGAACTCGTACAGAGCGGCGTCTCCGACGCCCTCTCCCGTCCGGATGCTCTGGCCGCCGGTGACGCCGACGCGTACGCAGGTCTGGTCTCCGGCCTCGTCCTGTCCGGCCTGGCGATGCAGGTCTATCGAGGCACTCGGCCCGCTTCGGGCGCCGAGCACTACTTCAGCCACCTCTGGGAGCTCGACCACCTCGGCGCCGACTGGGATCCGCCCTTGTCGCACGGCGGCAAGGTCGCGATCGGCACCCTCGCGATGAGCGCGTTCTACGAGCGCTTCCTCGCCCGCGACCTCGCGGCCCTAGACATCGACGCGGCCGTCGCGCGCTGGGCGCCCTGGGACGTCGTCGAGGCCGACATCCGCTCGAAGTTCACCGGCGCCCTCGCGGACCACGCGGTGAACGAGACGAAGGTGAAGTACGTCGACGGGGCAGGGCTCCGCGATCGTCTCGAGCGCTTCGTCGCGACCTGGGATGCCCTGCGCCCCCGGATCACGGCCCAGCTCGTACCGGCCAAAACGCTGCAGGGGATGCTCCGCGCAGCGGGAGCGCCGGCGACCCCGTCGGACATCGGCTTGGCTCCGGAGGACGTCAGGGCGACCTTCCCGAAAGCCATGTACTACCGCTCGCGCTACACAGTCCTCGACCTGGCGCGCGAAGCGGGATGGTTCGAAGAGCTCGTGGATGGGGTCTTCGCCCCCGGAGGTCTCTGGACCTGAGGCAGGATCAACGAGGCGTCAGGACGAGGTGGGGAGTCCGTCGCGGGACACGTCGGGGTCGACCGCGTACGCCTTGCCGGGGTTGAAGCTGGCGGGCATGACCTCGTTCTCGGGGAGCTTCGTCGTGTCGATCTCGATCTCGCTGCCCTGATGGATCGAGTCCGACGGCGCGTCCGCGTAGACGTCCTCGGTGTCCCCATATGTGGCCATGCGTGTCCTCTCGTGACCCCAGCAACGCTAGTACCCGAAGAACCAGCATTCCCATCATCATCCCAGGACTCGCCGGAATGTCGTGACAAATAGCGTAGCCGCGGCGTGGTCAGGCACCGAAGTCGGCGATGTGGGCCGTCACGTACGCGGCGTCGTCCGAGTACAGCTCCGCATGCCCCTCCGCGATGTGCCGCGCGAACGCCTCATTGCCGGCCGCGGCCTCCTCGAGCATGTACGAGACGTGGCCGAGCAGTCGCGGCACGACCGAGGCAACCGACTCCGCGACATCGCACGCGTCGAGCCCGTACGACTCGCAGAACAGCCGCGCCCGTGCCGCGCGCTCGGGAATCGTGCCCCAGCCGTCGTGGGCGCTCGAGAGGGGTGCGAAGCGGTAGATCGCGTACGCCAGGTCGAACGTCCTCGGCCCCGGCCGTGCGTAGTCGAGGTCGAAGATGCCGACCACCTGGTCGCGAGAGAAGACCAGGTTGTACGGGGCGTAGTCGCCGTGGACGATGACCTCGGCATCGGGCAGCGGCGCGAGCTGCCACGGCAGGGCGCGACCGACGAGCGGCACGGACGCGTCGTGGAAGCGCCGCAGCAGCCGGGCGGCCGAGACGAGCGCGGCATCGCTCCGTACGGCCTCTGACAAGGGGTAATGCCCCACCTCGCCGGGCAGGTAGTCGAGTACATCGCGTCCGAGGTCGTCGGTACCGCGCCATGCCGGTACGGGCAGACCGGCATCGCGGAGCACGCTCAGCAGCTCCCGCGTCGCCGGGCTCCACGGTGAGCAAGGGCGATGCACGGCATCCCCGACGCGTACGACCCGGTTGATCCCGCCCCCGGCGAGCTCGATCTCATCCACGGGCTCCATCATGCCGTCGCGCGGTGGCGAACCAGGATGAGGCGGAGCAGGACGCCCACGACCAGGGCCCAGAACGCACCGCCGATGCCCAGCACGGTGATGCCGGACGCGGCGACGAGGAAGGTGACAGCGGCCGGGAGTCGACCTCGCGCGTCGTCGAGGGCCTGCTGGATGCTGCCGGCGAGGGTCCCGACCAGCGCGAGCCCGGCGGCCGCGGGGAGCAAGCTGCCGGGGGCTGCGAGCACGATCGCCGTGACGATACCGGCGCCGGCGGCGAGGAACAGGTACAGGACCCCGGTGGTCATGGCTGCCCGCCAGCGCCGGCTCGTGTCCGGTCCGGCGTCGTGACCGGCGGCGAGGGCGGCACTGATGGCGGCCATGCAGATCGCGTGACCGCCGGCGAACGCGCCGATCACCGTACCGATCCCTGTGACGAGCAGCGTCGGCCGCCACGGCGTCTCGTACCCGAACGACTTCAGCACCGCCACCCCCGGCACGTTCTGCGACGCCATCGTCACGAGCCACAAGGGGACCGCGATGCCGATCGCCGCCTGCCACGTGAAGTGCGGCGCGACAAGGGTGAACCCGACGGTGAACTGCGGCGCGCTGCTCAGATGAAGAAGGGTCACGACGAACGCGGCGGCGATCGCGGCCGGAGTCGCCCAGCGCGGTGCGAGGAGCAGTACGACCACCCACGCGAGCAGGATCGGCCACATCAGCCCCGGTGAGGTGGCGGTCGCGAGGACCGGCTTCAGGCACAACGGCACGATGACGCCCGCCAGCATCGCCTGTGCGATCGAGGTGGGGATGCGGGCGATCAGTCTGCCGAGGGCCGGTACGGCGGCGGTGGCCACGATCAGCAGCCCCGTCACCACGAAGGCGCCGACGGCGGTGGGCCAACCGCCGGCTGGGGCCGGGCTCGCCGCCAGCAGTGCCCCGCCTGGCGTCGACCACGCGATCGTGATCGGGATCCGGTAGCGCCCGGCGAGCAGGATCGTCGCCAACCCCATCGTGAGGCAGAGGGCAGCGAGACCCGATGCAGCCTGTACGGGGGTCGCGCCCATCGCCCGCAGGCCGGTGAGCACCACCGCGAACGCGCTCGTGAACCCGACGACCGCGGTGACCAGGCCAGCCACGTACGCGTGGCGGTCCGCCAGCAGCGTCCTCATCCGTCCCCCTCTCCGGGGGCGAGGCTAGGGCACGGGCTCCTCGCAGCCGTGCCGGGTTCGCCAGTCGGGCGAAGGCCCGGCGCGAGGCTCCGTACGTGCTGCACTGCGCGCTGTCTTGGCTGAGGGCGGGGGACTCGCCGCGAGTCCTGAGGAATCCGAGGCAGTTGCCAACACACGAGCGGACTCCCTCCGAGACCTCCGGGTGGCTGAGAGCGGCGGATGGTCCTCCTAGGCTGCGCAGTGCAGCACGTACTCCGCCTCCCGCCGCACTCGTACGCCGGGTGCCCCGTTAGGGTCCCTGAGGTTGTGCACGGCGTCAGCCGGGTGTCCCCGTATCGGTCCCTGAGGTTGTGCACGGCGCCGGCCGGGCATAAGTCACGAAGGGCCGCCCCGCCCTGACCCATAGGATCGCGGCGTGAGACTCAGGATGGCGGGGCTGGCGGCGCTGATCCTGATGTTGTCCGCCTGTACGGGGCAAGGCAATCCTGACCAGAC
>JADGPB010000087.1 GCA_017882655.1 Propionibacteriales bacterium | reverse complement strand
GCTCTGCCAGCAATTCGGCAAACCCCGAGGCGAACTCCGTGAAGAACTCCTCGCCACGGTCCGAGATGAAGGCCGCGAAGTACGACCTGTTGGCCAGCTCGAACGCGAGTACGGCCGCCTCGTGTTCGGCCCTCAGCCGCTGGAGTTCAGGCACGCCCCCGACCCTAGGTCACAGGCAGGGATCCTGTGGCCCGCCCGAGAGCTGGTATAGCGCGCGCTCATCACTCTGCACGTTCCCGCGGGAACGCCCCAAGGTTCCCGACAATTCCGTCTCTCGAGGGTGAGACTCGAGCCGAGCTGGGGTGACGGTCATCAGCCGGTTCGCATAACCCGGACAAAGTGGGTCCAACCGGGACCGCGGCTGCGTCAGACCGCGCCCACGAGGGCGGCCAGGCGGGAACGGTGCGCGGGGTCGCTCCAGCGGTTCGACACCCTTCGCCATGAGTAGAGCGCCGAGAGGGCGACGAGCGCGGCGACGATCATGGCGAACCACGGCACCATCGAGGCGGTGACCGCGACGGCGAGGCCCGTGGTGGCGCCGGTGAGCATGATCCGCAACACGTACCCCATGCCGGTGATGGGCGGGACGAGCGGGTCGCCGCGGCCGGTGAGGCGGGTGCGGTGCGGCTTCTCCACCGAGTAGCGCACCGAGATGCCCGTCGCGATCACGGACGACACGACGAGACCCGCGGCGTACGGCGGGAGCGTTGACCACGACATCCCCGACATGGCGATCGCGAGCACCATGAGCAGGACGCCGAGGCCGACCGAGGCAGCGAGCTGTACGAGGATGACCTGGCGGAGCAACAGCTTCCACGCGCGGGGTTGTGCGAGCAGCAGTGTCACGGCGCCTCCGAGGACGCCGAAGACGTTGACGCCCCAGCCGAGCGACATCGCCAGCGGGACGACCATCGTGACCGAGCCGAGCATCGAGCTGGGATCGCCTCCCGAGTAGCGGATCCACGCGAACAGCATCGGCATCGCGATCGCGATCATCATGATGATCGGCCGGCGCACCTCCCGGGTTCGCGCCAGGGTGGTGACGAGCATCGTCAGCAGCGCCAACGAGGGATGGATGGGGATCTTCACCGATCCGGTCCGTTGGCGTACGCGCTCGATGGGCGCGGGCATCACCATCGTCTGTCGACACACCGCCGCACCACCGAGGAAGGTCACCCCAGCGACCAGCAGCAGCAGGGCAGTCCCCCCGAGCACCGGCAGCACTGCTCCGTCGACACCGGCGCGGATGATCGTGCGCAACCAGTCGGCGAGGCCGAAGATGCTGCGACCGTGCGCGGGATCGACGATGACGGCGAGCGCGACAACCAGGCTGGCGGCCGCTGCGAGGTACCAGCGAAGGGTGGCGATCCAGCGGCGGCGGGTGTACTCGATCGTCCACGCCAGCAGCGCCATGACGAGCATCGCGCACACCCACGTCGCCAGCGACATGGCGACGGCCCCGAGTCGTCCGCGTCCGTCGGGGGTGGAGAGCGAAGCGGCCGTGACCAGCATCAGAAGAGGCGAGACGCCCACCGGCGAGAGCACGGAGTTCCAGATGCCGTCGAAGTACCGGTACAGACGGCTGGGCCGGATGCCGGCGAGATCCAGATCGGGGAACTGCGCCTGCGCGGCGGCCCCGCTGATCGGTGAGAAGACAACGCCGGCAAGAACAGTCCCGAGCGCTGCCGCAATGCTCACGGCCCTCTCGCCCAGCAGGTAGCGGAAGATGGGCGACGAGGGGTCAGCGTGCTGCGCGAGCCCCGTGACGATGTCCCCGGCCATCGCCGCGACGACGACGAGAGAGGCCGCGATGACCGCCGCGATGCGGGTTCTGAGGCGAGCCCGAGGGGTCCGGACCTTTCCGCGGAGCTTTGAGAGGCGGATCGTCGCGGTCAGCCCGCTCGCAATCTCGCCGTACAGCCCTTTCACGCGACCGCTTCGACGGCTACGGACTGGAGCAGGTCGGCGTACCGACGCTCGCCCTCCTCGCCGCTGAAGTCCTGCGCCGGTGCATGTGCCGCCAGACGACCCTTGATGAGTACGGCGATGTCGTCGCTGGCAGTTGTCAGAAGGTGCTGCAGGTGTGTCGAGACGACGACAGCCATCCCGGCGCGCGCGGCCTCACGGATGGCCGACACCGTCACAGCCACGCCCGTCGGGTCGACGCCGTCGAACGGCTCATCCAGGACCAGCACGTCACGTGCCGTCAGTACCGCCAGCAGCACAGAGAGTCGTCGCTGCATGCCGTGCGAGAACGTACCTGCCGGCCGATCCCGTACCGCCGCCAGGCCGAACCGCTCGATGAGCTCGTCCGCAACGGCCTTGCCGCCGCGGGTTCCGCGCAGCGATGCGACCAGGTCGACGTGCTCCTCGGGCGTGGCCTGTGCGATGAGGCCACCGATGTCGGGGCAGTATCCGATGAGCGCCCTGGCCGCTTCCGCACCATCGGGCGTGCCCATGTCGAAACCTCCGACCGTCAGTCGGCCGGAGCTGTGCGCGTTGACACCGCCGATCGCTCGGAGCGTCGACGACTTCCCGGCGCCGTTGCCACCGAGCATGCCGAGCACGCGGCCCTCGTGGACCTGGAGAGTGAGCCGGTCAACGGCCACCACGTCCCCGTACCGGATGGACACCTCTTGGAGCTCGACACCTGTCACGGAGCCGACGGTACGGACCCGGGCCGCTCAGCGTCGGGAGCCTGGGAAGACCCTCATATCTGAGGCTGGAGGTCGAACTTGCCCTCCTCGGCGATGCGCTTGTTGAGCTCGCTGAGGTACTGGTCCTCGGAGAAGTCGATGTCGACCTCGGTGCCGAGGAACGCGGACAGGTGCATGGCGTTCGCCAGGCGGACGCCGTTGATGCCGTCGCTGCCTGGAGCGATGAGCGGGACGCCCTCGAGGATGTGAGCAGCGAAGTTCGCCAGCACGGCCGCATGCTGCTGGCCCCAGACCGACTCGTACGTCTTCGTCTCGGTCGTGACGAAGTCGTCGCCCAGGATGTTCTCGCCGGCGAACAGCCGCTTCGTGCTCTCCGGGGTCGTCCGAGCGGAGGCCACCTGCTCCTCCTCGCGGAAGCGCATGATCGTCACCTTCTCGGAGTTGTCGACGACGATCTTGCCGCCGTCGAGCAGGATCTCGAGCCTGTCGGTGCCCTTGACGTCGTGCACCGATGTGGTGAACGACCCCGTTGACCCGCCGCCGAGGTCGAACAAGGCGACCACCTCGTCCTCGACGGCGATGTCGCGCCGGAAGCCGAAGCCGAGCTTGGCGAACACCTTCTTCGGCATCCCGCACAGCCATTGCGACAGGTCGATCTGATGGGGCGCCTGGTTGACGAGCACGCCACCGCCCTCACCGCCCCACGTCGCGCGCCACTCGGACTGCTGGTAGTAGCCCTGCGGCCGCCACCAGGTGGTGATGATCCAGTTCCAGTGCCGCAGAGCACCCAGTTCGCCCGAGGCGAGGAGCTGCTTGAGCTCGACGTAGAGCGGGTTGGTGCGCTGGTTGAACATGATGGCGAACGTGAGGTCGGGCTTCGTCGCCGCGAACTCGTTCATGACTCGTACCTGCTTGGTGTACACGCCGGCCGGCTTGTCGACGAGCGTGTGCTTGCCGGCGGTCAGGGCCTTGATCGCGAACTCCGGGTGCAGGTAGTGCGGGACCGTCGTGACCACCGCGTCGACCTCGTCGCTGGCGAGCAGTGCGTCGATGTCGTCGAAGATCGTGACGTTCGGGAACTGCTCGTGCGCCGCGTCCCGTTTGTCAGGATCGATGTCACAGATCGCCCCGAGGGTCATGCCGGGCACCATCTTCGCCGCGAGGATCCTGCTGTAGAAGCCGCCCTGCTGACCGAACCCGATGATGCCCAGACGTACGGTGTCCATGGTTCTCCTGCCGATGTAGTGACCATGCCTGTCTAGCGAAGCCGGAGTGTGGAAGCACCTTCCGTCCGACTGTTTCCACGTTGCGGGGTCAATCAGCGGTTACGCGAGCGTCGGACAGCGTCGTCGCGTGACGTACGAGCTCGAGGCCGGCCGTCTCCGCAGCCACGGCCGCCTCGTCGACCATCGTCGACAACGCGTCCCACACCGGGCGGTGCGCCGGTGCGTCCAGCGCGAGCTCCGCGAGGACTGCCTGCGCGACCTGACCGTCCTGGGCGACCCCGAGCGTCTCGGTCACCCTCTTCCAGGCGGCCGCCTGCTCGGCGGCGCCTGCCCCGAGGGCGTCGACCGCGTACCGCGCTGCCTTCGTCGTCTTCCTCAGCTCGTGCAAGGCGGCCGGACGGTCGGCGCCCGTGGGCAGCGCTGCTGCCTCGGCCGCTGCGAAACGAGCCGGTACCGCTGCGAGCCCGGACACCAGCAGGTCGCACGGCACCTCGGCGGCCGGCGACCAGTCCGTCGGCGGCAACGCCGCCGCGAGCTCCGCAAAGCGCTCCCCCGCCAGCTCGTCGCGCATCGTGACCAGCGTCACCTCGCGGTCGAGGCGCAACCGGTCTCGCAGCTCCTCGGCAGCCGCCAGCGCCCCTTCCGCGGCGCGAACCCGGGAGTCGTCGAGCAGCGCCTCGAGCCACGCGCCGACCACCTCGAGATCGCGGGGACGGCTCAGCGCCGAGGCGTACCAGCGCAGCTCGTCCCGCAGCGTCCGGTGCCCGCTCACCCAGAGTGGGCGGTACGTCTTGAGCACACTCCTCAGGCGCCGCGTCGCCACGCGTGCGGCGTGGATCGCATCCGGCGCGTCGCCCAGCACGAGCGGCAGGGAACCGCGCACGGTGGCCGAGTGCTGCCTCACGTACGGCTCGACGACGTCCCTCCCGCTGAGGATCACCAGGCGTTTCCTCACTCTTCGAACGGTGACGGGTCGCCGGCTCCGTAGCGGAGGATCTCGATCTCGTCGCCAGTGAGGTCGACCACGGTCGTCGCGAGCAGGCCGACGTCGCCGGAGTCCAGAACAGCGTCGACCTCGTGGCCCAGCGTGTCGGCGATCGTCCAGCCGTCGGTCATCGGTTCCTCGGCGCCCGGGAGCATGAGCGTGCTCGACTGCAGGGGCACGCCGAGCACGTCCAGCAGGGCCCGAGCGGTCACGTGGTCGGGGATGCGCACCCCCACGGTCTTCGTCTTCGGGTGCAGCATCGCCTTCGGCGCCTCGCGCGTGGCCGGGAGGATGAACGTGTACGGGCCGGGCGTGCTCGCCTTGATCGCCCGGAACTCCCGGTTGCCCATCTGAACGTACGCGCCGAGCTGTGCGAACTCGGAGCACACGAGCGTGAAGTGGTGGCGGTCGTGGAGGCCACGGATCGTACGGATCCGGTCCAGGGCGTCACGCGTACCCAGCCGGCATCCCAGCGCGAACCCAGAGTCCGTCGGGTAGGCCACGAGTCCCCCGTCCTCGAGGATCGCCGCTACCTGCGCGAGGGAACGCGGTTGTGGGTTCGCGGGATGCACGTCGAAGTACCGAGCCATAGCAGCATCCTCCCACCGCGACGGTCACCTGATCTCGTTCACTGTTAACCCCGCTCTGACGTGATCCTTACATTCGTGGGTCACAGTCGTACCCATGAGCACGCAAGCGTGGCGACGTACGGCCCGCATCATGCGTCGGGCCGCGTTCGGCGTCACCGGCGCCGACGTCGATCGCGTCGGCGCTGACGTCGAGACGTGGGTCGCCGGCGCGCTGAACCCGGGCGCCGACCCCGGCGTCGACGCGACCCCGCCGCCGACGTTCGCCGCGATCCCGGCCGTGGGCGCGAACGCCGGCCGCGAGGAGCGACAAGCCCGGAACAAGGCGGTCAACGACCAGGGCGACCAGCTCTCCCTGTGGTGGCTCACCCGCATGGTCGCGGCGCACCGGCCGGTACGGGAACGCCTTACGTTCGCCTGGCACAACCACTGGGCGACGAGCCTGTCGAAGGTGCGCCAAGCGAGCCTCATGCTGAAGCAGAACGAGCTGCTCCGCAGCCAAGGACTCGGGAGCTTCACCACGCTGGCGCAGCAGCTGGTCGTGGATCCCGCGCTGATGATCTGGCTCGACGCGGAGAAGAACACCAAAGCCGCTCCCAACGAGAACCTCGCGCGGGAGCTGATGGAGCTGTTCTGCCTCGGTGTCGGCGGCGGGTACACCGAGGACGACGTCAAGCAGAGCGCGCGTGCGCTGACCGGCTGGAGGGTCGCAGCAGACGGGACTGTGAGCCACGACGCCCAGCGGACAGACCCGGGTCCCGAGACGGTCCTGGGCGTCACCGACCACTTCACACCGCAGACGCTGGTCGGGGCGATCCTCGCGGCGCCCACGCACCCTCGCTACCTCGCGACTCGCTGGTGGCACCAGCTGGCGAGCGGTGATGCGCCGTCCGACGACGTCCTGAGCCGGCTGGTGGCCGCGTACGGACCAAGCCGGGACTCCAAGGCACTGATCTCGGCGATCCTCCTTGACCCGGCTTTCGACGCAGCGGCCGGAACCCTCGTGGCGTCGCCGGTGGAGTGGCTGGTCGGAGCGATGCGCACCCTCGCCCTTCCTGCCACGCCCGCGAACGTCCAGCAGGGCCGAGCCGTGCTGCGCATGCTCGGCCAGGTCCCGTTCTACCCGCCGAACGTCTCCGGGTGGCCGTCGGGCGCGTCATGGTCGTCCACCGCGGCCGCTACTACGCGGGCAGCCGCCGCTACCAAGCTCGCCACGCTCGCGGATCTTTCACAGATCTCCTCGGCCACGGCGAGCTCGCGCATCGATGCCGTCGCACATCTGCTCGCGCTCGACCACTTCTCCCCGCGCACGCTCGACGCGCTCGCGCTCGCCAAGGGGAAGCCCGTACAGCTCGTCGCGACCGCGCTGATCAGCCCTGACTACCTGGTGGTGTGACATGAACGCTCCGTACGATCCACGCCTTCCCCTCGACGGCCTCACCCGCCGCGGCTTCCTGCGGGCGTCCGGAGTCGTCAGCGCCGCGGCGCTGCTGGCAGGCTCCGCGGGGTGTTCGTGGTCCGATGTGACCAAGGCCGCTTCCCAGAACCCGTTGCCGACGGGCACGCCGATCCTCGTCCTGGTCACGCTGTACGGAGGGAACGACTGGCTCAACACCGTGATCCCCGCGGCCGATCCCGCCTACCACGATGCCCGACCCGGGATGTCGTACGGCCACGAGGAGGTGCTCGCTCTCGACGACGTCTCGGGCCTCAACCCCGGGCTGAAGAACATGGCGTCCCTGTGGTCGTCGAAGAAGCTCGGCATCATGCGCGGCGTCGGCTACGCCCACCCTGACCGCTCGCACTTCCGCTCCATGGACATCTGGCAGACCGCGAGCCCGAGTGCGCCGCTGAACACCGGATGGCTGGGACGCTGGCTCGACCACGTCTCCGATCAGGAGCCGTTGCTGGGGCTCAACATCGGCCCGGTGCTGCCCGTGCTCGCCGTTGGAGCCCAACGCACGTTCGCCGCGCTCAGCGTCAAGGAGCGAGGCGCTGATCCCCTCGCCGCGGTGATGGCCGCGTTGGGCAAGCCCGACAGCACGGACACGGCGGCCGAACGCATGGTCGCCTCGTCGTACGCAGCCGTGGGGAGGGTCCGCGACGACGTCGTCACCCACATGAGCGAGGTGTCCCTGCCCGACGAGATCACCGATGACGGCTCCTTGAAGAGCCAGCTGCTCACGGTGGCCGCGTGCATCCGGTTGGGCGCCCCGACCCGCTGCTACACCGTCTCGATGGGCGGGTTCGACACCCACGCCGGCGAGAAGGCAACTCAGACCCTCCTGCTAACCGGCCTGGACACCGCGATCGCCGAGTTCCGTACGGCCATGGCTGGAAGCCCTCGGGCCTCCGACGTCGTGCTCGTCGCGTACAGCGAGTTCGGCCGCCGGGTGATGGCGAACGCGTCGGAGGGTACGGACCACGGCACGGCAGGTGACGTCCTCATCGTGTCGGACAGGGTGAAGCCAGGATTCCACGGCGATCAGCCGTCGCTCACCGATCTCGACGCGGGCGACCTCAAGGCCTCGCAGGACTTCAGGTCTCTGTACGCCGAGCTGTTGACCTCCGTGCTCGGCGCCGACCCCGCACCGGTCATTGGCACGGAGGTGGCGGCCTCCCACGTCCTGGTGTGAACACGCAACGGCTGCCCCCAGCCGCGGCGATAGGCTCCCCAGCCATGGCAATCTTCGACCTAGGCCTCGACGTCCTGACCCAGCGCACCTCCATGAAGTGGACGCGCTTCGCACCGGATGT
>JADGPB010000003.1 GCA_017882655.1 Propionibacteriales bacterium | reverse complement strand
AAGTCCTCCCTCAGCCAAAGTCACGAATTTCGCTCTGACAAGGGGAAATAGGTTCGTCTTCAGCAACGCGGGAGCACTCGCTGCCGCCAAGGCGACGCACATCGCCCGAGCCGGGGCGGCGGTCCAAGGTGTGGCGGAGGGTGCTCGCCGGGCCCTCGCCGCGCGCCTGGCATGCGCCCGACCGCACCCAGTCCCTGACCCAGAAGCGTGAGCCCCGACGACCATCCTCGGAAGGCCGCCCAAGCCAGGGGTCTCGAGTGCCCGGCTGGCGTGGAAGGGTAGGGGCTCCCGCCGCGCCCAGGGCCCTATAGCCCGCACCCCTTGATGTTCCGGGGTGTGCCAACCCTGGACCAACTATGCAGTGAATTGGAGGAGCCTTGATCACAGAGTTACGCGAGCTCAACGAGGCGATCGCGGATGCGGAGTCCCGCGCCGACCGGGCGTTCTTCGAGGAGTTGCTCCATGAACAATTCGTCATGATCCGACCGAGCGGTGAGGTCGCGACACGCGGAGATTTCCTCGACGGCCTCGCCGTGGGGGCGCGGCGGGTGATGAGTGATGTGCAGGTTATGCAGTTCCCCGAGCGTCGAGCCGTCATCAGGTGCACTGTCGTCAAGTGGTCCGGGGACACGGTGACACCGCCGGCCGACGCGCCCCGCTATGACAACCTGCGTCTGTTCTGGCGCACCGACGCGGGTTGGCGGCTGGTCGCCTGGGTGAACGAACCGGTCTCCTGACCTCGCTCGCCGCCGCTAGGTGGTGCCGCCCCCTGAAGGCGGCGGTCCCCGCGTCGGTCCGATTCAGGACAACCAGTGGCCAGGGTCAGCGACGTCGGGTTCGTAGTAGGCCAGCAGTGCAGCCGAGTCTGCGGCGTCCAGACCCCGCGAGCGCAGCCAGCGGTGCACCTCCGCCGCCGCAGACGTCAGCGGCAACGGGACGCCGAGGCTGCGGCCGGCCTGTGTGGCCCCGTCAAGATCCTTGATCATGTTGCCGATCCGGCCTGTCACGGCCGGGTCGGCGGAGGCGAACTTCACGAAGAACTCCTGCAAGAGCGGCGAGTCGGCGCGCCCACCGCCGAGCGCATCCCGGACAACCTCTGGATCAAGCTTGTTCGCGCGGACCAGGGCCGCCACTTCGGCCAGGGCGGTCATGGCCGTACCAACAATGACCTGGTTCAGCAGCTTGACGGTCTGGCCGGCCCCCGAGGGCCCGCAATGGGTCATCCGGGACGCGACGGCCGCCAGCACCGCACGCGCCCTCGTCACATCGGCATCGGTACCTCCCAGCATGAGCGTCAGGCGACCCGCGAGCGCGCCCGGCGCCCCGCCTGACAGGGGCGCGTCCACCCATGCATGCCCCGACGCTGCGGCGCGCTCGGCAAAACCCATGGTCGCTCCCGGGTCGATGCTCGACATGTCAATGACGAGAGTCGGCGACCCCCCGGCAGCCGCGCCGCCCGGTCCGAAAGCGGCCGCCTCGACGATGGCGGCGTTCGGGAGCGAGAGGATCACGACGCCGGCGCCGGCCGCCTCCACTGGGGTGGACGCCGCCGTGGCACCGAACCCGACCGCGCGGGCGATCGCATCGGGGTTCACGTCGTATGCCCGGACCTCATTTCCCATCCTTGCCAGCCGTGTCACGATGGCCGACCCCATCACACCCAACCCGACGACCCCGACGCCCTGAACCATGTTGTACCCCTTTGCATTGACGAGAAGACACGCACCCACAGGTGGTGTCCCACCACGGACTGCGGCAAATGACTGATCTCGGTGGTTGAAGACAGCGGCGCCCGAGGCCTCGAGGGCATCGGGCGCCGACAGCGACGATCAGGCCGCGTCCTCCAGGGAGGTGAGGGAACGACCCACCGTCTCCGGCGTGACGAACGTTGTTGCGAAGGTGATGAGCGACAGGACCAGCGAATAGACGCCAACGACCCACCAGGCGTTGTGGGTCAGGGCGAGGAAGGTGGCGCCCAGAAGCGGGGCGATGCCGCCGGCCACGACGGCTGAGAGCTCGCGAGCCATGGCGACACCCGTGTAGCGGTGGGAGTTGCCGAACAGCTCCGGCAGCATGGAGCACTGCGGGCCGAGCATCGCCTGGACGCCGATGCCGATGCCGACGGCCATCACGAGGATCACCAGCCACCCCTGACCCAGCGTGAGCAGGTAGAAGGCGGGCAGGGCGATGATCGCCTGGAACAGTGCGCCGTAGCGGTAGACCCTGACGCGGCCGTACCGGTCGGAGAGGGAGCCGAAGATGACGACCATGAATGCGGAGACGATGGCAGCGACGACCGCGCCCAGCGGACCGAAGTTCTGACCCTTGTACGCAGCGACGCCCCCGACGAAGGCGAGCAGCAGCGCGGAGTAGATCGACGAGTTGCCGTTCTCGGCCATGCGCAGGCCGATCCCGATGAGGATGTTCTTCCGCGAGGTACGCAGCGCCTCGCCGAGGCCCATCTTGACCTGCTCGTGGCCCTCCTGGTTGAGTACCTCGAAGGTCGGCGACTCCTTGAGCTTCAGCCGGATCCACACGGCGACCAGGACGAGGATCGCGCCTAGCAGGAAGGGCACGCGCCACAGCCAGCCGTACAGCACGGCCTTGTTGGCGAGGGCGATGAGGGCGAAGGTGCCGGCGCCCAGCAGGGTGCCGAGCTGGATGCCCACGAAGGGCAGCGCCGCGAAGAAGCCGCGGCGTTTCGGCGGCGCGAACTCGGAGATGAGGACGGTGGCGCCCGCCTGCTCGGCCCCGGCGCCCAGACCCTGGAAGATGCGGAGCAGGACCAGCAGGATCGGGGCGAGGATACCGGCGGTCTCGAAGGTGGGGAGGATGCCGATCAGGAAGCTCGAGCCGCCCATGAGGGCGATGGTGATGATGAGGATCACCTTGCGGCCCAGCTTGTCGCCGAGGTGGCCGAACACCAGCCCGCCGATGGGACGGGCGGCGAAGCCGACGGCGTAGGTGCCGAACGCCGCGATCGTGCCGCCGGCGGTGCCCAGGGGCTTGAAGAACAGCTGGCCGAAGATGAGGGCGCTGGCCAGGCCGTAGATGTAGAAGTCGTAGTACTCGAGGGCCGACCCCACCGAGGACGCCAGGGTGGCGCGCCGGAGTTGCTCGGGATCTACCTTCGTCTCGTCATAGGACTGCGTCATGAGGTGGCCCTTCGTGGTGAAGATCTGCTGTGATCTCGTGACATCAGTATGCACTACATGCTGAACAGAGTCCAATAGGGCGAACGCGCCCTGGGTACCGCTCCGCCCCTGGGCTGCCGCGAGCGGCATCACGAAACGGACCACGAGGAAACGCAGCGGAGGGACGAAGCGCACGCAGTGCCGGAGGAGAAGGGTCCCGCGACAGGACGAGACGGCGAGCCCCATGCCCTCGGGGGTGGATCAGGCCGTCTGCTGGACCCGGGCCATCGGGTTGCCCAGGGCCGTGGCGATCCGGCGCAGCTCCGAGACGGCCCGCTCCCGGCGCTCATCGGTGACCTGGGAGTCGAGCATGGTGACGGACACCGCCAGCATGGGGCTCCGGACGCCGCGGGTCGCGATCGCCACGGCGAGGCCCACGACGTGGTCGGCGGCCTCGCACTCGTCCAGCCCGTAGCCGCGCCTGCGGGTGCGCCCCAGGTCGGCGAGCAGCTCCGGCACGGTGCGGATGCTGCGGTTCGTCGCCTGCGGCAGCTCGCCGATCCCGTGGAAGGTCCGCTCGACCTCGGAGTCGTCGAGCTGCGCCAGCAGAGCCTTGCCCTGGGCGGACGCGTTGGCGGGGAACTTGTCCCCGATGCCCGACGTGAGGCGCAGGGCCGGACGCCCCTCGTAGCGGGCGAGGCACAGCGTGTCCGTCCCCGCCAGCACGGACAGGCGGACCGTCTCGGCGGAGAACAGCACCGAGTTCGTGCAGTGGTCGTAGAACTCGGCCAACTGGTCCATGCGGGACAGGTAGGCGCCGCCCAACTCGACGGTGCGGCGTCCCAAGCGGTAGCCGATGTCCTCGCGCCGGATCAGCATCCCGGCCTCCAGCGCGTTGCAGATCGTGCTGGTCGACGACTTCGGGATGCCCAGCTCGCGGGCCAGGGCGGACAGCGTGAGGAAGCCCGTGGGGCTCTCGGCGAGGGCGTCCAGCACCGCGATCGCCCGGACCACCGCGGGGGCGGATCCGGGGGGCGTCTGGTCGGTTCCACTGCGGACGGGCATGACGGGAATCCTATCGGTTGAAGGGCATGCGACCGGTTCACCCCGCAGGCCTGAGCCGGCTGCAGTGTCTCAGTAGAAGTTGACGCGGTCGATGCGGTTCACGAGTTCCTGGCCGTCCAGCAGGCGGCGCGCGTTCTCGGCGAACATGCGGGCGATGATCTCGTCCTCGGCCGGGTTGAGGGCGCCGGTGTGGGGCGAGACGAGCACGTTCTCCATGTCCCATAGCGGGCTGGCCGCAGGGAGGGGCTCGACGGCGAAGACGTCGAGCGCCGCGAACGAGAGGCGGCCGTCCTGCAGGGCCACCACGAGGGCGTCCTCGTCGACACAGGTCCCTCGCCCGGTGGAGACGAAGATCGCCCCCGGCTTCACGTTCGCGAACACCTCGGCGCTGAACAGCCCCGTGGTGTCGTTCGCCTGCGGCAGGGTGTTGATGATCGCGTCCGCCTGGCCGACGACGGCGGCCAGCTCGGTCGCGGGGTGGACGCGCTCGACGCCGGGAACCTCGCGGATCGACCGGTTGACCCCGATGACCCGCGCCCCGAGCGCCGCGAAGCGCTGGGCCGTCGCGCGGCCGATGCTGCCCATCCCGACCACGAGAACTGTCATTTTGAAGACCTGCTTCATCGCCCAGCGCGACGACCAGGTGTGCTCGCGCTGCAGGCGCTGCAGTCGCGGCAGGTCCTTCGCGCCCGCCATGACACCGAACACGGCGAACTCGGCGAGCGTGTCCGCGTGCGCCCCGGCGGAGGTGGTGAACTCCACGGGCGCCATCTCCTCGAGTGTGAGCCCGGACGCCTTCACCTGCGACCCGCCGCCGGCCGCCATCGTGTGCACCCAGCGCAGCGACGGGTTGGCCCGCACGGTGCGCGCCAGCTGCGCGGGCTTGGTGTCGGGGATGCCGTACAGCGCCTCGGCCGCGTCGCACAGTGCCTCGAAGCGGGCCTGCTGCTCGGGGGTCCGGCTGAAGTGGGGGTCGCCGTCGTGGTCGCCGGCCCACCGCATCGGGGGCAGCAGGTCCTGCTCGACCACCAGGTCGATGCGGGGCTCCAGGCTGGTCACCAGCGAGCAGAGCTCGTCGGAGAGGGGGGTACAGACGAACACCCTGAGTCGGTTGGGCATGGCGGTTCCTCCAGAAGGGTTCACAGGGAGATGACGGGGTTGGACAGGGTGCCGATGCCCGCGACGGTGCAGACACACTCGTCGCCGGGCTCGATGGTGAACGAGGTGTGGGGGGCTCCCGTGCAGATGACGTCGCCGGGCCCGAGGGTGAGGTGGGAGGAGAGGTACGCGATGGCCTCCCAGGGGTTCCACGCGAGGCCTGCCGAGGAGCTGGCGACGTGCTGCTCGCCCACCGTCGCCTCCAGCGGCGCGTCGAGCGGGTCGAGGTCGGTCTCGACCCACGGGCCGAGCGGGGTGAAGCCGTCGCCGCACTTCGCCTGGACCATCTTCTCGTCGAGCGCCACCTGGTCGACGGCGGTGACGTCGTTGACGACGGTCCACCCCAGGACGTACCCGGACGCCTCGGCGGCGGACACGTTGCGGCACGTGCGTCCGATCACGACGGCGAGCTCCACCTCGCCCACGACGCGCCCGCGGCGGGGGTCGATGACGATGGGCTCCCCCGGCCCGACGACGCTGCGGGCCGACTTCAGGAACGCCTGCGGCGGAAGGGCCCGGTCGTCCGGGCCGGTGTTGTGCGCCATCCCGAGCACCACGAGGGGCTGGACGGGAGCCAGCAGCGGTGCGTCTGCGGGGTGTCGGACGCCGGTGCGCACCAGGCTGATGGCGAACAGGTCGACGACCTCCTCCCAGCCGTCCGCGGTGGCGACGACGGGACGCGGGCCCTGCGGGGTCGCAACGCGGGCGAGCCTCATGCCTCGGCCCCCCAGAGCCGCACGAGCACCTTCCCGGACGCCTCGGAGTCCCGGGCCGTGGCGAAGGCGGCGTGCACGTCGTCGGCGGGCGCCTCGTGGGTGACGACCCGGGCGATGCCGGGGTCGCGCGCGAGCAGGTCCAGCGCGGCGTCGATCTCGTCGCGGAAGCGGAAACAGCCGCGCAACTGCGCCTCCTTGGACAGCAGGGTGGCGAGCTCGATCGGCTTGGGTCCGGCGGACATCATGCCCACTTGGGCGATGACGCCGGCGCGCCGCACGGCGCGGAATGCGGCGTTCACCGCCGCCGGGACCCCCGAGCACTCGAACACCACGTCGAACGCCTCGTCGGGGACCTCGTCGATGCCGACCCGGAACGTGGCGTGGACGCCGAGGTCCCGGGCCCGTCCGAGGGGGCCCGTCAGCACGTCGGAGCAGGCCACCGACACGGCCCCGGACGCGAGCGCCCCGGCGGCCACCAGGAGCCCGATCGGGCCGGAGCCCGACACCAGCACGCGGGCCCCGTCCACACCCCCGGCGACCTTGATCGCGTGCAGGGCGACGGCGAGCGGCTCGGCGAGCGCGGCGTCCCGGACCGACAGCCCGGCGGGCAGGACCCGCACCATTCCGGCCTCGACGACGAGGTACTCGCTCATGCCGCCCTGGGTGTGCGGCCAGGTCGACGCGCTGCCCAAGTAGGCGCCGCGGGGCCACAGGTGCGGGTGGTCCTCCAGCCCGGGAGTGCACTCTCCGAACGTCGCGGGGTGGACGGTGACCGGCGTGCCAGGGGCCAGGTGGCCCGAAGGGTCATCGTCGACGTACCCGGACACCTCGTGCCCGGGCACGAGGGGTTCGGCGACCTGGAACGCGCCGTTGGCACCTTCGAAGAAGTAGTGGAGGTCGGAGCCGCACACGCCGGCCCAGGCCATCCGCAGCCTCACTTGGCCGGGGCCCGCCTCGGGCGTGGGCACCTCCTCGACGCGCATGTCCTCCTGGCCATGGATCCTGATGGCGCGCATCATCACACCACCGAGGTCATGCCGCCGTCGACCAGGATGTTCTGGCCTGACACGAAGGCGCTGGCGTCGCTCGCCAAGTAGATGAGGGTGCCCACGAGTTCCTCCACGCGCCCCCACCGGCGCGCCGGAGTTCGGTTGATCACCCAGTCGTTGAACACAGGGTCGCCCCAAAGCGCCTCGTTCATATCAGTGGCGAAGTAGCCGGGTGACAGCATGTTCACCTGGATGTTGTGGCGGGCGAGGTCGGCAGCCATGCCCTTCGTGAGCATGACGAGGCCGCCCTTGGACGCGGAGTACGGGGCGATCGTCTGGCGCGCGAGCACCGACTGGACCGATCCGATGTTGATGATCTTCCCGGACCCGCGCTCGGCCATCGCGGGCGCCAACGCGCGGCTGACGTAGAAGGCGCTCGAGAGGTTGGTGGCGATGACCTCGTCCCAGTCGGCGGCGGCGAACTCGGTGAACGGCGCGCGCCGCTGGACGCCCGCGTTGTTGACCAGGATGTCCGGCGTCCCGTGGTCGGACAGCAGCGCTTCGACGCCGGAACGCACGGCTGCCGCGTCGGTGACGTCGAACGAGGTCGTGAAGACGGTCCCCCCCGACTCCGCCAGCGCCGTCGCGCTGCTTTCCAGCGCCGCTCCCCCTCGGCCGTGCAGGACGACGGACGCTCCGGCACTCGCCAGCCCTTGGGCAAGCGCGCGACCGATGCCGCGGCTGGAACCGGTGACCAGCGCGAGGCGCCCCGTCAGATCGAACAGGGAGGCCGCCCCGCGAGCAGCGGCGAAGTGAAGGGATTCCACGGGTTCTCCTCGGTGGCGTGGCGAATGTCCAGGTCGAGAATAGCCACTGTATTGAACACTGGTCAATAGGTTGAACAGCGTACGCCACTCCTTCGAGGGCTACCCGCCTGTTCTCGACGGGGTTCTCGGTTGCACCGCAGAGCCTCTTCTCCTCATCTGAGCGTCGTTACCTTGGCCTAGGGATCAAGGTGTCGTGGTATGTCGTCATGAACCCCGGCCAAGTGGCGGTCTGGAGAGCCGATGCTCCCCGTGGGCCGGCGGGGGTCCCCCCATCCGGACGACCCGGGTGGGCAGGTGTGGGCAGGAGTCGGCTGCTGCGCCCACGCGAAAAAGCCGAGGGTCGGAAGAAGCTTCTCGGCAGCCTGAACGAGACCCTAGCGATGTGGGCCTGCCAGCGCTGCCGCCCCCGCGCTAACTCCATGCCAGGAACGCCAAGACCAGCCCCGCCACCACTGGGGGCCAAGTAGGCGGCCCTGCGCCGAGGGCAACTCCTGTCAGGCCGAGCAGCAATGCAGCCACAGCGGACCAGACATACCAGGGTGTCGGCTCCCCGTCCCCCTTGTGCGTGACCATCACCATCGCCCTCGTCGTCGGGACTCGGTAGTCACCCGGCACACCTCACGTCAGCGCCCCGCTGGGATGCGCGGGCCACGGCGCCCAGCCTCTCGGATCAGCGCGGCTAAGTGCGGGGTGGGTCGAGTCGCCCCAGTCCGGATAACAGCGACAGGCGGTGCGTGTCGACGGACTGACTGAACGCGATCGTGCTCACGAACTGTCCCCCCTAAAGGGGTACCAGCGGAAGGCTTAGAGATGCAATAGAGATGCATTGGCCACCAATTTGTGACCAATGTGCCTCTCACAAGGCCAAACAACGGCCGGGCTGACCGGATTTGAACCTGCGACCCCCTGACCCCCAGTCAGGTGCGCTACCAAGCTGCGCTACAGCCCGCCGGCGCCTCGCCGCGCCGAGGCGACACTCTACACGTTGAGCGAGACCGCCTGCGTACGCCTACTCGCAGGCGACACCGTTGTGGTTGGGATCCAGCCCGGTACGGTAACCGGGCTGGCCGCTCGTGATCGGAGCCGCACCTGACTTCGACGCTTGGGCGCAGTTCTTGTAGTACACGCTGCTGGTCGTTTGCGGAGCCGTCGTGGCCACAGCCGTCGTCCTGCCCTGAGTCGCTGCCGCCCTTGTCGTGGCGGGCGCCATCGTCGTCGCGATCTTCGTCGCGATCTTCGTTGCGGTCGGCCCAACGTCCAAAGCCGTCACGACGGCGGTGGGCTGGACAGTCGACGGCGCGGACGTTCCCGTCTGTCTCGCGACGGTCCTGCTCCCCGACGTGACGGTCTGTACCGGTGTCGCGGCCTCCACCATGGCCGGCTCCAGCGGAGATGGCGTCTGCACGGTCTGGTACGGCGCCATGTCCGGCGTCAGCCATGGCGCCGAGGTCGGTGTGTACGGCTCGCCGATGACCACTCCGGCCGACATGGTGACTAATGCGGCTATCGCGATCCCAGCCTTGGCGGACAGCGCAAGCCCTCCGAACCACGTGAACAGAAGGCGTCTCGCAGCCACGATCCGCCTGATCGGGCTCATGCGAGTTGGCCCTCCGCCCACAGAGCGCACGCTGTGGGGCCACGTGATCGCAACGCGACGCGCCCACCTAGCCATTGGATATCCCCCCGAGGGCAACTCTAGGGGGGCCGTCACGGCGCGGTGCGCGAGTTAGAGACTCCTCACCGGCTAGGCAGAACGCTTCTCTCGCGCTCGTACCTCAACGTGTACAGGGGAACCGTGGAAACCGAAGTCCTCGCGAAGCCGGCGCTCCACGAAACGCACGTACTGCGGGTCGAACTGCCCGCTCGTGAACAACGCGAACGTGGGCGGGCAGGCATGCGCCTGGGTACCGAACAGGATGCGCGGCTGCTTGCCACTCCGCACCGGATGCGGATGGGCGGCAGCGACCTTCCCAAGGAACGCGTTGAGCTTGCCGGTGGAGATCCTGGTCTCCCAGCCAGCCAGCGCCTCGGCGATGGCCGTACTGAGCTTGGTCACGTTGCGTCCCGTAAGCGCAGAGATGTTGACGGTCGGAGCCCAGACCACGTGGCCCAGGTCGCGCTCGACCTCGCGCTTCAGGTACCGGCGGCGCTCCTCGTCGGTCAGATCCCACTTGTTGTAGGCGATGACCATGGCCCGCCCGGCCTCCTCGACCATGTCGAGGATCCGCAGGTCCTGCTCGGTCACAGGTTCCGACGCATCGATGACCACCACGCACACCTCGGCGCGCTCGATGGCCGTCTGCGTCCGCAGGAAGGCGTAGTACTCGTGTCCACTGGCCTCCTTGACCCGCCTGCGGATGCCCGCGGTGTCGACGAACTGGTACGTCACGCCGTCGAGCTGGACGAGCTCGTCCACCGGGTCGACGGTCGTGCCGGCCACCGAGTCGACGACCGAACGCTGCTGACCTGACAGCTTGTTGAGCAGGGACGACTTCCCGGCGTTCGGCTTGCCGACGATCGCGATGCGACGGGGACCCACTAACTGCTCGTACGCCCCGTCGCCCTTCGGCATCACCTCAAGGATCGCGTCCAGCAGGTCTCCGGCACCTCGACCGTGCAGCGCGGACACCGGATGGGGCTCCCCCAGCCCGAGGTTCCACATGAGCGCGGCCTCGGTCTCGGTCCGCGTGTCGTCGACCTTGTTCGCGGCGAGGATCACGGGCTTCTTGCTGCGCCGCAACACCTCGACGACCGCATCGTCCTCGTCGGTCGTCCCGACCGTGGCATCGACGACGAAGAGGACGGCGTCGGCGGCGGAAATCGCGAGCTCGGCCTGTTCCGCGATCTGGGCGGCCATCCCCGTCGCGTCGGAGATCCAGCCTCCGGTGTCGACGATCACGAAATCGTGCCCCGCCCAGTCGGCGTCGTACGACACCCGATCCCTGGTCACACCTGGAATGTCTTGGACGACAGCTTCGCGGCGACCCAGGATGCGGTTCACGAGCGTGGACTTGCCCACGTTCGGTCGACCGACAACGGCCAGCACCGGCCTGACGGCGGACTCGGACACGGGAACTCCCTCTTCAGTCGACGCCACGCGGCGCGACTGCTCATCGTACCGGTCACACGCTGGCGAGCGGTTCGTGCTCCGCCTTGGACCGGAGGATCCAACGCTTCGGGCCGGTGATGAGGGCGTACGCGATCAGGCCGATCGCCAGGACCGTCAGGCCCATCGCGCTGAACAGACCCAGCGTGTACGAGCCCGTGCTGTCCTTGACCAGACCCCACAGCGGGGCACCTAGCGCGACCCCGACCGGCATCGTCGCGATGCCGACGCCGAGCAGGGCGACGAGGTGCTTGTCGCCGAACGTGTGCCGGTACAGGATCGGCGTGATGATCGGAGAAGTGATCGCGGGGACCGAGTACACGACGATCGCCACAGCCTGCGGAACGTAGCCGCTCGAGGCGACGAACAGCCCCAACGACACCACGAGCAGGGTCCCTGACACGGCCGCCGAGATCAACGGTCCGACGCGGTCGTTGAGGGCGCCGAAGAGCAAGGTGGCCGCGATGTTCGCCACGGACAGCATCGCCAGGAGCGTTCCGGCCGCCTCGAGCGACAGGCCGTGCTCCTTCATCAGCGGCGGGAAGTGCTGCTGCATCGCCATGAGGGTGCTGAACACGATGAGCCCGATCGTGAGGGCGATGAACTGCGGGCTCGCGAACGCGGCCGCAGCCGTACCGTGCGAACGGCCCCCGTCGCCGTGCGCCACGTCGTCGAGCGCCCCGTACGCGCGAAGGTTCACATGGGACGGGCGGTCCCGTACGAGGAAGAGGCCGGTCAATAGGCAGACGCCCAGGTTGGTGAGCCCGACGACCCGGAAGCCGACCTGCCAGCCGCCGGTGCTGACGACCGGGGGCAGCACCGTCCCCGCCACGATGCCGCCGACGCTGGCCGTCGACATGACGATCCCGAGCATGGTGCCGCGGCGCTTGACGAACCACTCGTTGATGAGCACCGCGCCGCCCATCTGGGTCGACAGCGGCATGAGGCAGCCGGCGGTGAAGGCCGCCACGTACAGGGCGGGCAGCCCGGACACGTACGAGATGGCGTACAGAGAGACGCCGCTGACTCCCCCAGCGATGAAGATCAACGGCCGCACACCGAGCCGCCGAATGAGCATGGGTCCGGCAGCCGACATGACGATCGCTCCCGACAGAGCGTTGATCGACGTGAACACCATCACGCTTCCCAGGCTGACGCCGAGCGAGACGGCCAGCGGTGGGAGCAGCAGCCCACTACCCAGGAACATGAGGACGTTCAGCGCCATGAGGAGGCCCGAGCCGATCACGACAAGCCAATGGCGCAGGGTCATGAGAGCCCAGCGTCGCGTGCCAGCGCGAGGATCCGCGCGACAACCTCGTCAATGGTGAGCTCCGTGGAGTCGATGACCGTGACCCCCGGTGCGGCATCGGTGAAGTTGACGAGCGTTGAGTCGTCCTTGTCGCGGCGCAGCACCTGGTCGTGGAGAGCGGCCTCGTCGACAGCCCCGGCGAGCTCGGCCCCGCGACGGGCCATGCGACGTACGGGATCGGCGACGAGCAGCACGCGTACGACTGCTTCGGGGCACACCACTGTGGTGATGTCGCGCCCCTCCACCACGAACCGGCCAGCCGCGATGATCGCGCGCTGGCGCCGCACCAGCTCGGCGCGGGAGGCGGCGTTCGTCGAGACCGCGCTCACCCAGGCGGACACGTGAGGCTCGCGAATAGTCAGGGTCGCGTCGACGCCGTCGACGCGCAGCCACTGGTCGTCGGGCGTCGTCGAGATGTCCAGCCCGACCGTACGGGTCATCTCCGCGATGCCTGCGGCGTCCTCGTGGTCGATCCCGTCACGCAGACAGGCCACCGCGACGCCCCGGTACATGGCGCCGGTGTCGAGGTATCCGAAGTCCAGTCGCCGCGCGGCTTCCCGGGCGGTGGTCGACTTGCCCGACCCGGACGGCCCGTCGATGGCCACGATCGCACTCATGGGCGACATCCAACCAGACCGTCCCCCGCACGGATCGCTCGGCTACGGCCGTACGGTCCAGCCGCAGCCGATCATCGTGCGCGTCAGGCTCTCGACCCGGTCGGGGGTGACGGCGACCGAGAGGTAGCCGACCTCTCGTACCTCGTCATGCTCGATCGCGAGATCCTCGACGTTGACGCCGGCCTCGCCGATGTCCGCGAACAGCCGTGCCAGAGCACCGGGAGCGTCCGGGATCTCGACGACGACGTGGGCGAAATCGGTCGCCCGGTGGCCGTGCTTGCCCGGAAGCGCCCTGGTCCCCTGCCGGCCCCGCGCGATGAACTCCCGGACCCCGGCCGGGTCGTCCAGCACGGCGACGAGCTCCGCCAGAGATTCCTGTACGGCCAACAGCTCCGTCCGTACGGCCTCGGCGTTGGCGGCGACGATCTGCTGCCATAGATCGGGGTCGGAGCCGGCGATGCGCGTCACGTCGCGGATGCCCTGACCGGCCAGCCGGAGATGCTCCTCGGGGACATCGACGAGTCGGCCCGCCGTGAGCGAGCTCATGAGCTGAGGCAGGTGCGACACCTGCGCCACCGCCTCGTCGTGCTCGCGGGCGTTCAGTACGACGACGCGGCCGCCGCAGTCGCGGGCGAGTCGCTCAACCCTGGCCAGGGCTTCAGGCGTCGAGGTGGGATGGGGTGTGACGACCCACGTGCGGTCGACGAAGAGGTCGGCGGTCGACGTGAGCGGACCGGCGTGCTGCGAGCCGGCCATCGGGTGCGACCCGACGTAGCGGGACAGGTCCGCACCGCTCACCGCAAGCTCGGCGAGGACCGCACCCTTCACCGAGCCGACGTCCGTGACGACAGCCGCGGGATACCGCTCGAGTGCATCCAGGATTGCCGACGCGATGGCGGCAGGGGGTACGGCGACCACGACCAGCTTCACCTCGTCCGGCGCTGCCTTGTCCGTGGTTCCGGCGCCGAGCCCCGCGGCGACGCGGGCGTGCGAGGAGACCCGGTCGCGAAGGTGGACGCGATGGCCCCCGGCGACCAGCGCCATCCCGATGGAGGCACCCACGAGTCCTGCGCCGATGACGACGACGCACTCTCCAGTTTCCGTACCCATCCTCGACCTCCGTAGACCGCGCGCCAGCCTATCGGCGCGGAGCGCGAACTATCGTCACTGAGAAGTATCGTCACTGATATGCGCACACCCGCCAGGATCGCCATCGATCTCGTCCTCGTCATCGTTTTCGCGGTCATCGGACGGGCCAGTCATGGCGAGGCGCTGAGTCTCGGCGGCGTCCTCGTGACCGGCTGGCCGTTCCTCCTGGGCTGTCTCATCGGGTCGATGCTCGCGTGCCTGGTGCTGAGGCTCTCGTGGCTCCGGGAAGGACTCCTCGTGTGGGCGATCACCGTCGTGCTGGGGATGCTCCTCCGAGGAATCAGCGGGGGCGGCATGGCGATCGGGTTCCTCATCGTCGCAACCGTCGTGCTCGCCGCGTTCCTCGTCGGATGGCGGATGGTGGCCTGGCGCATCACCGTCGCACGTCCCGGTTCCGGCTCGAGCGACCCTGTTCCGAATCCTTGACGTAGCGCCGGCTACGAGGGTTGCACGCCCAACACCGAGCTGCCCGTGTCCCTCACCCGTACGGTGTCAGCCCGGCTCACGAGCCGCTCCCAGGAACCGCGTCATCGTCTCCCGGAAGCTCCTGGTGCTGCTCAATGACGTCGGCTTCGTCAGCGTCAGCCGGGATGCTGTGAAGGTCGTCCCCGACAACCTCATCCTCGTCGGTGAACGCGAGACGGTCGTCGTCGGGAACAGGTGTACTGGTCATGTGGCACCTCCTCATGGGTGGTCATCCACCTCAGGTCTACCCCTTCAGCGCGTGTGCTGCATTCCCCAGCGAGGATCAGCGGCGAGGGTCGTCCGATGGCAGGGGCGGGATGGTAGCCGCCGACGGAGCCGGTTGGGGCCACACGATGACCACGCGGCACTGGGCGTGGTCGATGACGAACCGCGTGTGCTTGCCGAGACTCGTCGGCCCGCGACGGGTCAGGTCTCCCTGGCGACCGACCACGAGGTAGTCGGCGTTCTCGGAAGCGGCGGTCACGACCCGCTCGACCGGGCCGTTCCCCAGCTGCGTCGTGATCGCCACGTCGCCAACAAGCTCGCGCAGCAGAGCTTCGGCGTCGGCCAGCAGTTCCAGATCCTCTGTCGCCGCGACGGGCCGAGCCTGTCGCCTGCGTCCCCACAACCCCTCGCGTGCATCACGCAGGAGGTCCTCCGAGTCGTCCGGGACGTACAGCAGGAGGACCTGGGCGTCAGGCTCGCCGGGTACGAGGTCGGCGGCGGCCGTCACGCACGCCTCCCACGTGCCGGGCTCGACCCACACCACGACCCGTTTCACAGACTGCGCCATCACGTACCTCCCAGGACGACTGTGCCAACAACCCATAGTGCCGTGACCCCCGCCACCAGACAGGCAGGAGTGGTGAGAAGACCAAGCACAGTGAACTCCCCGATCGACACCTCGTGGTCATGATCGGAGGCGATCCGTCGCCAGAGCAGCGTCGCGAGTGAGCCCACGTACGTGAGGTTCGGTCCCACGTTCACGCCGATGAGAACCGCCAGCACGGCCAGTGGCCCCACCGCTGCGGCAAGAGGGAGCACCAGCAGCACAGCCGGCAGGTTGTTCACGAGGTTCGCGAGCACGGCGGCGAGTAGGGCCCACAGCAGCAACGAGACCCAGCCGGTTCCCGTCGGTGCCAGGTGGCCGAGGAAGGATCCGAGGCCGCCCTGCACGACCGCCATGACGACGATCCCGAGGCCCAGCACGAACGCGACGAACGGGATGTTGAGGCTGACCCCGAGCGAGCGCAGGGACACCTCTTTGCGTACCAGTGCACGCACGGCCAGGACCAGCGCCGCCGCTCCCGCGACCCAGGCGGCTTCGATCCCGACCGAGCTGGCGACGACGAAGCCGATCAGCATCGCGCCCACGACGATCGCCGGGACGAGGGGCAGGCGGGTCGATGTCGAGGTCACGCGCCGCCCTCGCAGGGTGAGCTCGGCGCCGAAACGCCACCGCAGGACGCCGTACTCGATGCCGATCACAACCAGCCACGGGACCACCATGAGGAGGGCGAAGCGGAGGAACGAGATGCCCGACGCTCGCAGGGCGAGCAGGTTGGTGAGGTTCGACACAGGCAGCAGCAGCGAGGCGCTGTTGGCGAGGTGAGCGGAGGCGTACATGTGCGGCTTGGCGGGTACCCGCAACGTCCGTGCAGTGGCCAGCACGACCGGCGTGAGCAGCACGACGGTCGCGTCCAGGGAGAGCACCGCGGTGACGATCGAGGCGGCGACGAACACCAGAAGGAGCAGCCGCTTGCCGCTGCCGCCACTCCCCCGTCCGATCAGCTCTCCCGCCCACCGGAACACCCCGGCCGCCTCGCACAGGTCCCCCACGACCAGGATCGCCGCGAGGAAGAGCACCACGGGGAGCAGACGCCTGATCTCAGCCAGCGCCTCATGGCCGGACAG
This sequence comes from Propionibacteriales bacterium, assembly GCA_017882655.1. GTDB lineage: Bacteria > Actinomycetota > Actinomycetes > Propionibacteriales > Propionibacteriaceae > Fen-668. The sequence goes on along the minus strand of JADGPB010000003.1, from coordinate 8,314 downwards.
GGCGCCGATGACCACGACCACGATGCCCGCGGGCACAGCGGCCACGGCTTCCGGCAGACCTCGCGGCCTGATCACTGCGAACGCCAGTACCAGGATCAGGAACAACCCCGAGATGGCCAGCACGCCGTCAGTCTATGGAGACGCCCGCAGGGCGAGGCCCTTCATAGTCCGGTCCGTACGCGCCGGGTGACGGACGCCGCTTCTTCAGCGGAGCGGTCACTCCCGGAGCGAGCCTCCGCGTGTGGACGAGGAACCCCGTGTGGCCGGTGCCGCCGTGGCCCGGCCTGATCGCCAACCCCTCGGCGTGCCATTCGCGCACCATGACCTCCACGCCGCGCGGCTCGAGCCAGCCGCCGTGTACACGCAAGGTGTCCATCGTGCGCCCGAGCTGCGTGGCCGTGGCGACGTAGCAGCAGAGCACGCCGCCGGGCTGAAGCACCTCTCCCACCGCGTCGATGCACTCCCACGGCGCGAGCATGTCGAGGATCGCGCGATCGATCGGCTCCGGCCCGATGCTCTCGACCAGGTCACCGACCCGTACGTCCCATGCCGGGTGCGGTCGGCCCAAGAACGACTCGACGTTGGTGACCGCGATCTTCGCGAAGTCGGGGCGGCGTTCGTACGAGTAGAGCTTTCCGGCGGCCCCGATCGCCCGCAGGATCGACAGCGACAACGCCCCCGACCCGACCCCAGCCTCGAGCACCCGCGCGCCGGGGAAGACGTCGGTATACATGAGGATCTGCGCGGCGTCCTTCGGGTAGATCACGGCCGCGCCACGCGGCATCGAGACCGTGTACTCCTCGAGCAGAGGCCGAAGCGCGAGGTACGTGATGCCCTTGGCGGACGTCACGACCACGCCATCTGGCCCCCCGATGAGCTCGTCATGGTTGATGCCGCCCTTGGTCGTGTGGAACGTCGACCCCGGCGTCAGCTTGATCGAGTGGCGCCGGCCCTTCTGGTCGAACAGCGACACCCGCTCCCCCGCCACGAGCGGCCCACTCCGGATCCCGGACAAGTCCGCGTCCATCCCCGGTACTACACCGTTCTCGCTCACTGAAGACCCACCGACCACAGCGCCAGCTGGTAGCCGGGTCCGTACTTGGGCTCATGCACTTTGACGGCCGCAGCCAGGAACATGTCGTCGTCCTCCTGAGAGATGGGCAGGACTATCGCGTCCGCTGCCGCCTGGGACTGGAGCTCCGAGAGCGACGAGTCGCGCGTCGCCTGGTCCGTCGTCGTCCGGTACAGCTTCTCGAGCGACGCGATCTTGTCCGCGCTTCCTGGCAGACTCGCGGTGCGGTAGGGCTGCAGCCACGCGATCGGCGTCACGTTCCAGGCCTTGTAGTTGGAGAGCACAAGGTCAGCCGTGGGTGCGTCAGCGACGACCTGCATGCTCACCCCTGCCGCTGCCTCGATGCGATCCCTGATGCCGCGTGCCATCTCCAGCTCCCCTGTGATCTTGGAGTCGTACGAGAGGGTCAAGCGAGGCCTTTCGCCGGTGAGCGGCGGCAACGACGTGATCCCACCCAGCTTGAACGCGGTGATGTGTCCCTCGATGCCCCGAGGGATGATCGAGTCGAGCGTGCGATCGTCCTGCAGGGCCGCGCTGATGGTCGTACGGAGCGCGGCGTCGAGTCGGTACGCGGACGTGTCCGACCAGCGTAGGAAATGGACTCGTTGGCCTGCGGACGTGTCGCGGCGGAACCCGGAGTCGGTGAGCTTGTCCTTCGACGCGCTGATCTGATCGTTGAGCCGCTTCAGAGCAGCCGAGTTCAGGCCCCTCCAGACCACGTCGACCTGCCCCTGCTTCATGGCCTCCTCGAGCGCCGCGGAGTCCGCGTAGAACTTCAGCACGACGAAGTCGGACGCCGCGGGCGTGTAGCCGGAGTACCCGGTCAACGCCCGCAGGTACAGCTTGTCCGTGAAGCTCGCGCTCACCCAGAACGGCCCGGAGCCCACGGGGAGGTCAGCGACCGACCTGATCGCGTCCGGGTCGTACACCTCCTCGTCGACGATGCTGGCCGCCGGCTCCGCCAGCGCGTAACCGAACTGGTTGTCGGGCCATGCCAGGTTGAAGTCGATCGTCAGGTCGTTGGGCGTGTCCATCGTGGCCAGCGCCCCGAGCTGATGCGCCGACGAGTCGGCGACGCCGAGCCGCAGCGCCCTGGCGATGCTGAACTTCACGTCGCTGCTGGTCAGCGCGTGGCCGTTGGTGAACTTGAGGTTTGCCTTGAGGGTGCACCGGTACTGCAGGGCGGAGACGAAGATGCATTCGGCCGCCGCGTCGGGGTGCAACGCCGTCTTCCCCTCGTCGAGCGTGAGTAGTCGCTGGAACAACGCGCTCACCATCGTGGTCGACATCGAGTCGGTCACCGCGACGGGATCCAGCGCCTTCACCTTCTCTGTCGTCGCGACGGTGAAGTCGTGCGGCGTGGCGGAGGCCGTGGAGGGAGTGGGGATGACCACGGTGGTCGTCACGCAGCCCGAGGCGCCGAACAGCACCGCGACGACCGTCAACGCGACGAGTCGCCACCTCCGTGCGGGGTGCGTCATGGTCACAGGCTATTGGGCTCCGGTATGAGTCGCGACATTCTTAGCTGGCGTTGAAGTACTTCGCCTCCGGATGGTGCACGACGAACGCATCCGTCGACTGCTCCGGGTGGAGCTGCAGCTCCTCCGACAGCTCGACGCCGATCCGCGAAGGGTCGAGGAGCCGCACCAGGGTGGCCCGGTCCTCGAGGTTGGGGCACGCAGGGTAGCCGAACGAGTAGCGAGAACCCCGGTACGCCTGGTCGCGGATCATCTTCTCTGTGTCTGCCGAGATCTCCGCGAGGCCCAGCTCGTGCCGCACCCTGTCGTGCCACATCTCGGCCAGTGCCTCGGTCAGCTGTACGGACAGGCCGTGCAGCTCGAGGTACTCCCGGTACGCGTTGTCGGCGAACAGCTTCCCTGTCGCACGCGACACCGCCGCACCCATGGTGACGAGCTGGAACTCGATCACGTCCGGTCCGTACTGCTCGGCCTCTTCACGGTTGCGGAAGAAGTCGGCCACGCACAGCCGGCGATCCCTGCGCTGGCGCGGGTAGTCGATGCGACCGATCTCGTCGTCCAGCGACCTTGTCATGGGATCTAGCACGACGACCGCGTTGCCGTCGGAGTAACAAGGCCAGTACCCGTACACGACCGCGAACTCCGCGATCTGCTCCGTACGGATCCGCTCCAGCCACATCCGCAGGCGTGGGCGGCCGTCGGTCTCGACGAGCTGCTCGTACGTCGCGTTCTCGCCGGTCTTGAGGCCCCACTGGCCGAGGAACGTCGCTCGCTCGTCCAACCAGGCGGCGACATCGGCGAGCGCGAGGCCCTTCACGACCCGCGACCCCCAGAACGGCGGCGTGGGCACGTCGACCCCACCCGGCACGGCACGAGCCACGTCGGACGGCGTCGTGTCGATCGCCCGAGGAGCCTCGGGCTCACCCTGGCCCGGCAGCCGCTTCACGCGACGCTCCCGGATCGCCGGAAGCTGCGCCCCAGGGACGCCTCGCTTGACGGCCATCACGGCATCCATGAGCCGCAAGCCCTCGAACGCGTCCTTCGCGTACCGCACCTCGCCAAGGAAGATCTGGTTGAGGTCGTGGTCGACGTACGAGCGGGTCAGGGCGGCACCGCCGAGCAGCACCGGGTACTTCTCGGCGAGGCCACGCTCGTTCAGCTCGAGCAGGTTCTCCTTCATGATGACCGTCGACTTCACGAGCAGTCCGGACATCCCGATGGCGTCGGCGTGGTGCTCCTCAGCGGCCTCGATGATCGCGGAGACGGGCTGCTTGATCCCGATGTTCACGACCGTGTAGCCGTTGTTGCTCACGATGATGTCGACGAGGTTCTTGCCGATGTCGTGCACGTCGCCCCTGACCGTGGCGAGGACGAGCGTGCCCTTGCCGGCGGCGTCGGCCTTCTCCATGTGCGGCTCGAGGTAGGCGACCGCCTGCTTCATTACCTCGGCCGACTGCAGCACGAACGGCAGCTGCATCTGCCCGGAGCCGAACAGCTCGCCGACCGTCTTCATGCCGCTCAGCAGGTCCTCGTTGATGATGGCCAGCGCCGGCTTGATCCCGAGCGCCTCCTCGAGATCGGCCGCCAGGCCCTTGGACTCCCCGTCGACGATCCGGCGCGCCAGCCGCTCGACGATCGGCAGCGCAGCCAGCTCGGCGGCCCGCGTCGTCGCCGAGCTGCGCGTGGTCACCCCCTCGAACAGCTCGAGGAAGCGCTGGAGCGGGTCGTACGACTCCGTGCGCCGGTTGTAGACCAGGTCGAGCGCGACCTCTCGCTGCTCGTCCGGGATCTTCGCGAGCGGCACGATCTTGCTCTGGTTCACGATGGCCGAGTCCAGGCCGGCCTCGACCGCCTCGTGCAGGAAGACGGAGTTGAGAACCTGCCGCGCGGCCGGGTTGAGGCCGAACGAGACGTTGGACACGCCGAGCGTGGTGTGTACGCCGGGGTAGGCGGCCTTGACCTCGGTGATCGCCTTGAGCGTCTCGACCGCGTCGCCGCGGGTCTCCTCCTGGCCGGTGGTGATGGGGAACGTGAGGCAGTCCACGACGATGTCGCCGACACCGAGGCCCCAACGGGTGGTCAGGTCTTCGATGAGCCGCGACGCGACCCGTACCTTCCACTCCGCGGTCCGTGCCTGGCCCTCTTCGTCGATGCAGAGCGCGATCACGGCGGTGCCGTGCTCGGCGACCAGCTCCATCACCTTGTGGTAACGCGATTTGGGACCGTCGCCGTCCTCGAAGTTCACCGAGTTGATCATCGCGCGGCCCGGCAGGTGCTCCAGCCCCGCGCGCAAGACGGCGGGTTCCGTCGAGTCGAGCACGATCGGAAGCGTCACGGCCGTGGCGAGCCGCGAGGCGAGTGCCGTCATGTCAGCGACGCCGTCGCGTCCGACGTAGTCGATGCAGAGGTCGAGAAGGTGGGCGCCCTCGCGTGCCTGGGCCTTGGCGATCTCGACGCACTCGTCCCAGTTCTGGGCGAGCATCGCGTCACGGAAGGCCCTCGAGCCGTTGGCGTTCGTCCGCTCCCCGATGGCGAGGTACGAGGTGTCCTGGTCGAGCTGGACCTCTTGGTACAGGCTCGCGACCGCGGGCTCGTACTCGAGGGTGCGTGCCGCGACGGGACGTGCGGCCACGGCCTCGGCGAGGCGCCGGATGTGCTCGGGGGTCGTGCCACAGCAACCACCCACCAGCGCGAGCCCGTAGTCAGCCGCGTACCGGTCGAGTGCTTCGGCGAGGCCGTCCGGCGTCAGCGGGTACCGGGCGCCGTCCGACGTGAGCTCGGGCAGCCCCGCGTTGGGCATCACCGAGATGAGGCAACGCGCGTGCTTGGAGAGGTAGCGCAGGTGCTCGCTCATCTCGGCGGGACCGGTCGCACAGTTCAGGCCGATGACGTCGATGCCAAGCGGCTCCAGCGTCGTGAGGGCCGCGCCGATCTCGGAGCCGAGCAGCATCGTGCCGGTCGTCTCGACGGTGACGCTGGCCAGCACGGGGATGTCGCGTCCGGACTCGGTGATGGCTCGCTTCGCGCCGAGCACAGCCGCCTTGGTCTGCAGCAGGTCCTGGCTGGTCTCGACCTGGACCGCGTCGATGCCGCCACGGATCATGGCGGCGACCTGCGTCGCGTACCCGTCGCGGATGGCCTCGAACGTCGTGTGGCCCAGTGTCGGGAGCTTCGTGCCGGGCCCGACGGAGCCCAGCACCCAGCGCGGCCGGTCGGGCGTGCTGAACTCGTCGGCGGCCTGCCGGGCGATGCGTGCACCGGCCTCGGCCAGCTCGGAGATCCGGTCGGCGATCTCGTACTCCCCCAGCGCCGCCAGGTTCGCCCCGAACGTGTTGGTCTCGATGAGGTCCGAGCCCGCCTCGAGGTAGGCCCGGTGTACCGAGAGGACGATGTCCGGCCGGGTGACGTTGAGGACCTCGTTGCACCCCTCGTACGACTCGAAGTCCTCGAGTGTCGGGTCTTGTGCCTGCAGCATCGTGCCCATCGCCCCGTCGGCAACGAGGACACGGGTACCAAGGACAGAACGGAGTGAGCTCACGCGGGAGAGGATACGTGGTCCGACCTCGGCGGAGCTCCCGATTCCAGGCCGGCCGGCTGTCAGCCCCTGGCGGCCACCCGCTTGCGCCAGATCAGCATCGCCGCTGCCGCGACGGCAATCACGCAGATCGCGATCACCCCACCCACCAGGCTGCTGGTGGACGTGCTGGTCGGGGCGCGCGGAACGTCACTCGACCCAGTGTCGATCGGCACCGTGCTGACGGAGGGAGTCTCGATCCCGCTGGGGTTCGGCGGCGCGGACGAAGGATCCGCGCTCGACGATCCGGTGGGGAGTCCCGCGGTTGTCGCCTGGGCGACCGCGCCGGTCGTCGTTGCGGCGCGCGTCGCAGTCGTCTTCGCTGTGGTCGCCGGTACGGCTGTGGCGGCCGGGGGCTGCGTGGTCGCGGTCTGCTTGGGAGGAGACACTCCTGGTGCGACGTATCCGGCGTTGACCGGCTGGTACCGCCAGCCCTCCGCGCCTCCTGCGACCGGGTGGTAAGCGCTCGGACCCACGCTCGAGTAGGACCACCCGGAGTAGCTGCCGTCCGGCAGGCGGGTCGCGTGCCAGTACGACCAGTAGTTCTCCTGGATGTTCGGCGTCGTGGGGAGCCCGTTGATCCTCACGATCAGGCCGGCGTCGAGCGTGACGGCGAAGCCGGCGCGGAGGGCGGCAGTCCCGGTGCTGTAGCTGCCCGTGCAAGCCGTGGCCGTGCCACCGACGGCGCCGTAGTCGACGACCACCCAGACGCCCGCGCAGCTGGCTGTCTGCGGAGCTGGCAGCGCCTGCGCGGGCGCCGCGTACGACCACGCGCAGGTCAGCAGGACGACGATGCCGAGCAGCATCCGGCTGGCGAGGTGGGTCTGCCCCGGGAGCCGTCGTCTCGTGGTGGACACGGTCATCACGCCTGCCGCTGCCTACGACGGAGCACGAACATGCCTGCGCCGATGACGATCATCGAGACCGCCAACGGGCCGAGCGGTGCGTCCTCAGGGCTGCCGGTGTCCGCGAGAGTCGTGGCGCCCGTGCCAGCGGCGATGCTCACTGTGGGGTCTGCGCTCGTCGCCGAGCATCGCAACGCGGACACCGTCACCAGGTTCGAGCCGGCGAGCAGCCACATGGCGTCTGCGGTGGCCATGACGTTCGAGGTGGTGGTGTCCAGCGAGGCGGGGAACCCGCCATCGGCCAGCTGCTGGGCCCGGAGCCAGGTCGCGGCGTTGCCGGAGCTGGTCACGGCGAACTCCAGACCCGAACCGAGGATGCCGGTGCTGTCCACGGGCGAGTACGGGTTCGGCCAGTAGCCGGCGCCGGTCTGCTCGGTCAGCGCCCACGCGATTGCCTTCGCGATCGCCGTGCTGTCTCCGTGCGCTGCGGACAGCGCCTCGATCGCGAGCCCCGTGGTGTCGTAGTCGGGGTAGAACGTCCCGCCGTACGCGTAGCCGAACGCGCCGCTGGGGTCCTGCCCTGCGACGAGGTTCGCCAACACAGCGGCAGGAACGGGCTGTCCGGCGCGCACGTACGCGATGACCGCGAGCGACTGGGCGTACGACGACGCGTACGCGCCGACCTGGCCGTTCGGCTGCGTGCCCGCGGCGATGAGCGGCATGAGGTTGAGGCCGCCGAAGCTGGCCGGGTCCTCACCGACGGCCTGCGCGAGGATTGCCAGGTTCGCCGCCCGTACGGGGTCGTTACCGACGTAGTCGGCCGCCTGCGCCTTGATGCTGGCGAGCAGCGAGGCGATGGCCGCCGAGTAGTTGCAGGACCGCGCCGCGGACAACGCAAGTGCGGCGCTGACGAACGTGCCGGTGCCGTCGTCGGCCGTCGGCAGGTTCCCGCTCAGATAACTGGCGGCCCGCATCACGGGCGTGGGATCCGTTGTCGCGGCCGCGGTCACATGTGCACCCGACCCACTCGACGTCGAGGGAGTGCTCGACGTCGTGCCCGCGGAGGTGGCGAGGGCACTGCTCGACGCCGTGCCCGCCGAGGTGGCGGGGGCACTGCTCGACGCCGGCGCGCTGCTTGACGAGGGCGTTGGGGTGGGTGCGGAATGGGCGGGGACGGTCAGCAGACCGAGAAATGCGAGTGCGGCCGTAATCCCGACGGCCAGGGCTCGCCTGAGGTTGGCGGTCATCCAGGGTTCCTTTCGTGCGGGCACCCAGGCGATCCGGCCAAACGAGCTTGTCCGGCTCAACCCCGTATGCCGCGACGGGTTTCAATGAGCCAGAACCA
>JADGPB010000086.1 GCA_017882655.1 Propionibacteriales bacterium | reverse complement strand
TGGTCTACCTGCAGTCGACGCCCCTGTTGTCGTGGATGGTGGTCTGACGTGAAAGTCGCCTTGTTCGTCACGTGTCTGAACGACACGATGTTCCCCGACACCGGCCGGGCCACCGTGAGCCTGCTCGAGCGGCTCGGGGTGACGGTCGACTTCCCGGTCGGCCAGGCGTGCTGTGGCCAGATGCACATCAACAGCGGGTACCGCAAAGAGGCGGCGACGATGATGCGCGGCTTCCTGGGCGCCTTCGCCGGCTACGACGCCATCGTCGCGCCATCGTCCTCCTGCGTGGGCACGGTCCGCCACCAGTTCCCGAAGCTGGCCGACGAGGTAGGAGATCCGGGCCTGACCCGAGACGTCGAGGAGGTCTCGCCGCGGATCTACGACCTCAGCGAGTTCCTCGTCGACCGCCTCGGAGTCGAGGATGTCGGGGCCTACTTCCCGCACACGGTCACCTACCACTCCACCTGCCACTCCCGCCGCGGCATCGTGCTGGGCGACCGCCCGTACCGGCTGCTCCGCGCCGTCCGCGGGCTCACCCTGATCGACCTGCCAGGCTCCGAGGAGTGCTGCGGCTTCGGGGGCACGTTCTCGGTCAAGAACCCCGACGTGTCCGTCGCCATGGGCTCCGACAAGGTGCGTCACGTCCGGGAGACCGGCGCCGAGGTTCTCGTCGCGGCGGACCGGTCCTGCCTCATGCACCTGGGCGGGCTGATGTCCAGGTCTCGCGGCGGAGTGAAGACGATGCACCTGGCCGAGGTGCTCGCGCAGACCGAAGGGTCTCAAACCGGGCACGGCTACAGGAGGGCGTCATGAGTCGCGCGTTCATCGGTATGCCCGCCTTCCCAATCGCAGCCAAAGAGGCCCTCAACAACCCCCAGCTGCGCAGCAACCTCCGCCACGCCACGACAACGATCCGAGACAAGCGCGCTCGTGTCATCGCCGAACTTCCCGACTGGGAGGACCTTCGGCTCTCCGGCGCCGCCATCAAGGACGACGTGGGCCGCCACCTCGACCGCTACCTGGAGCAGTTCGAGGCCGAGTTCACCGCAGCCGGCGGCCACGTGCACTGGGCACGCGACGCCGCCGAGGCCAACCGGATCGTCGTCGACCTGGTTCGGGCCACCGGCGAGACCGAGGTCGTCAAGGTCAAGTCGATGGTCACCGTGGAGTGCGCCCTGAACGAGGCCCTCGCCGAAGCCGGGATCACGGCCCTCGAGACCGACCTCGCGGAGCTCATCGTCCAGCTCGCCGACGACCTGCCCAGCCACATCCTCGTACCGGCCATCCACCTGAGCCGGGGCGAGATCCGGGAGATCTTCCTCGAGCACATGACCGGCGTACGCGACAACCTCACCGACGACCCTGCGGACCTGGCCGGCAGCGCCCGTACCTACCTGCGCAAGCGGTTCATGTCGGCCAAGGTCGGGATCTCCGGCGCCAACTTCATGATCGCCGACACCGGCACGCTCGTCGTCCTGGAGTCCGAGGGAAACGGCCGGATGTGCCTCACCCTCCCGGAGACGCTGATCAGCGTTGTCGGGATCGAGAAGATGCTGCCCACCTGGTCCGACCTTGAGGTGTTCATGCAGCTCCTGCCCCGCTCGTCCACCGCGGAGCGGATGAACCCCTACACCACGATGTGGACCGGCGCCCACGCCGACGACGGCCCCAAGAACGTACACGTCGTCCTGCTCGACAACGGCAGGACCAGGGCACTGGCCGACCCCGTGGGCCGGCAGGCGCTGCGGTGCATCCGATGCTCGGCGTGCCTGAACGTCTGTCCCGTCTATGAACGGGTCGGGGGCAAGGCCTACGGGTCGGTCTACCCCGGGCCCATCGGGGCCATCCTCAACCCGCTCCTGCACGGCGTGGACAACGGACCGGTCGAGAGGTCCCTGCCGTTCGCGTCAACCCTGTGCGGCCGGTGCTTCGAGGTCTGCCCGGTGCGGATCGACATCCCCGACGTCCTGATCCACCTGCGCGGGCGCGTCGTAGAGGAAACCCACCATGGCGTCCCCGGTCCCGAGGAACTCGGCATGCGGGCCGCCGGCTTGTTGCTCGCCAAGCCCGGGCTGCTCGGCGCGGCGCAACGTGCCCTCGGGCTGGCCTCCCGAGTCCTCGGCCACCGGAGCACCATCGGAGCGCTCCCCATCCCGGGCTGGGGGGCGCGCTGGACCGGAGCGAGGGACATCCCCGTGCCGCCGCGACAGTCCTTCCGCCACTGGTGGCGGCGCAGCCACAAGAGTGAGCTGCCCGTCTCCCCCAGAGCGCAGTCGCAGACAAGGAGCGAAACGCCATGAGCGCCAAAGACGACATCATCACTCGCATCCACGCGGCCCGGCCCGACGTGGGATCCGACGCCCAGCCGGACGCGCACACCGTCCCCCGGAACTACCTCCGCTCCCCGTCGATCCCGGAGGGCATCGTGAGCCGCTTCTGCGAGCGGGTCGCGGACTACAAGGCCCGCGTCGAGCGCGTTCCCGCCGCCGACATCCCCGCGGCCATCGCCGCGGCGCTCACAGCCCTGGACGCGAAGCGTGTTGCGGTCGCCGACGGTCTGCCGGAGGAATGGCGGACCGCGCTCACCGCAGCCGGGATCGACGTTGTGACCGAGCACCCGGGGGGAGAACTCGACATCGATGCCCTTCAGAGCCTGGACGCCGTCGTCACCGGATCCGCCGTCGCCATCGCCGAGACCGGCACGATCGTCCTCGACGGAAGCGCGACCAGCGGACGCCGCGCCCTGACCCTCGTTCCAGACCTGCACGTCTGCATCGTGTCGGTCGACGACATCGTGGACGGCGTCCCCGCCGCACTAGCCCGGCTCAGCCCCACGCGCCCGCTGACCTGGATCAGCGGCCCCTCCGCCACATCCGACATCGAGCTCCAGCGCGTCGAAGGAGTCCACGGCCCGCGCACACTGCACGTATTGGTCGTCGACCCTTCCTGGTGATCCGCATCGTCATATCGGTACCGTCATCGGCGCGAAACCCCGTCGGACAGGGTTTGGTCGCGTTGGCGGTACCGATATGACGATCGCGTGGCCGACAGCCGGGAGCAAGCACCTCCCGTACCCCCTCCGGGCGCGCGGAACTGGGTGTCCGGCATCCCCGGTAGACTTCACAAGGCTGCGGTGAGGCAGTCGCCTCCCAATGAGCCTTTCGAAGGACCTGCATGCCCACTCGTAACGATCTGCGCAATGTCGCGATCATCGCCCACGTCGACCATGGCAAGACGACGCTCGTCGATGCGATGCTGTGGCAGTCGGGAGCATTCCGGGAGAACCAGGCCGTCAAGACCCAGGTCATGGACTCGATGGACCTCGAGCGCGAGAAGGGCATCACGATCCTCGCCAAGAACACCGCCGTCGAGCACATGACCGACGCGGGCGAGAAGATCACCATCAACATCATCGACACCCCTGGCCACGCCGACTTCGGTGGCGAGGTGGAACGCGGGCTGGAGATGGTCGACGGCGTGCTGCTCCTCGTCGACGCCTCCGAGGGCCCGCTCCCCCAGACCCGCTTCGTACTCCGCAAGGCCCTCGCCAAGGACCTGCCGATCATCGTCGTCATCAACAAGGTCGACCGTCATGACGCACGGATCGCAGAGGTCCTCGACGAGACGTACGCGCTGTTCATGGACCTCGTCGAGGACGACCAGGCCCACATCCTCGACTTCCCGATCGTCTACTGCGCCGCGAAGGCCGGCCGCGCCTCGCTGAACAAGCCCGAGGACGGCGGCTTCCCCGACTCGGACAACCTCCAGCCGCTGTTCGAGACGATCTTCAACACGATCCCGGCACCGGAGTACGAGGAGGGCGCGGTCCTCCAGGCCCACGTGACCAACCTCGACGCCTCCCCGTACCTCGGACGCCTCGCCCTGTGCCGCATCGTCTCCGGCACGATGACCCGCGGCCAGACCGTCGCCTGGTGCAAGCACGACGGGACCGTCCAGAACGTACGGCTCACCGAGCTCCTCATGACCAAGGCCCTCGACCGGGCGCCCGCCGACTCGGCCGGCCCCGGCGACATCGTCGCGATCGCCGGCATCGCCGACATCACCATCGGCGAGACGCTCTCCGACCCCGACGACCCCCAGCCGCTGCCGCTGATCCACGTCGACGAGCCGTCCATCTCGATGACGATCGGCATCAACACCTCGCCGCTCGCCGGGCAGTCCGGCAAGAACGTCACCGCCCGCCTCGTGAAGAACCGCCTCGACACCGAGCTCGTCGGCAACGTGTCGATCCGCGTGCTGCCGACCGAGCGCCCCGACACCTGGGAAGTACAGGGCCGCGGCGAGCTCCAGCTCGCGATCCTCGTCGAGATGATGCGCCGCGAGTCGTTCGAGCTCACCGTCGGCAAGCCGCAGGTCGTGACCCGCGAGATCAACGGCAAGCTCCACGAGCCGTTCGAGGCGCTGACGATCGACGTGCCCGAGGACTACCTCGGCGTCGTCACCCAGCTCCTCGGCCTGCGTCGCGGCCGCCTCGAGCAGATGGTCAACCATGGCACCGGCTGGGTACGGATCGAGTACACGGTCCCCGCCCGCGGCCTCATCGGCTTCCGCACGGAGTTCCTCACCGAGACCCGCGGCACGGGGATGATGCACCACATCTTCAGCGGGTACGAGCCGTGGGTGGGCGAGCTGCGTACGCGCCCGACCGGCTCCCTGGTCGCCGACCGGGCCGGCGTCGTCACCTCGTACGCCCTGTTCAACCTCCAGGAGCGCGGCAGCATGTTCGTCGGCCCCGGCGCCCCCGTCTACGAGGGCATGATCGTCGGCGAGAACCCCCGCCCCGAGGACATGGACGTCAACCCGTCCAAAGAGAAGAAGATGACCAACGTCCGCCAGTCCACCGGCGACGAGCTCGAGCGGCTCGTGCCGGCACGGAACCTGTCGCTGGAGCAGGCCCTCGAGTTCTGCCGCGAGGACGAGTGCCTCGAGGTGACTCCCGCGGCGGTACGGATCCGCAAGGTCGCCCTCAACGGCAACGACCGCGCCAAGCTCCGTACGAGGGCGAAGGCGAACAACTAGGGCTTGGCCCGTGCCGGGCAGCTCCGGTTCATCATGTTAAGTGGGCGAATCGTATGTTCACATGGCGGATTGGCCATGTGAAGCTACAACTCGCCTACTTAACATGATGAACCGACCATTCCCGAGGATCCGAATGACGAAGGGACGCGGATGAGCATCTTCAAGAGCAAGCCGCTGTACACGTGGTCAGCGGACGCTCAATTGGCCGCTGACGCGCTGTTCACCGAGGTGGCGTCGTGGCCAGGCGTGGCGGTTGCCTCCGAGCTGAGACGTCCCGTTGCCCTGTGCGGGAAGGTGCTGATCGTCGCGGCGCATGAGTCCGGCCTGGCGTTCAGGGCCGCGGGAATCGTCGGCCTAGAAGCGCATGGATTGGCCGTCACCGGCATGACGTACCTCCCCGAGTCACGCGCCGACGACTGGCCCTGGGCCGCAAAACTCGCTTTCGAGCAGGCGCGAGAGCACTGACTCCGAGGACTGCCTCAGAGGCCGTGCTCGCGCAGGTACGCGACGTATGCCGCTGAGCGCTCTGGCGGATTGAAGAGCTGGATCCACTCGATCATGTTCTCGCGGTGGACGCGGGTGTCGGTGACCCAGAACGCCACGTTGGCGCCAGGGTAGGCGGCGTCGAAGAAGCCCTCCTTGTGGAGGTTCTTCATTCCCTCGACCATCCAGTTGAACGCGAGCAGCAGAAAGCTCTCCCACTGCGCCTCGTCGACCTCGTCCGCAAGGGCGCCGAGCTTGGCCGTGACGGAGTTCAGGATGTTGCGCTCACCTTGACGCGGCAGAAGGTCCCACTCGTCGGGGTCCCATGCATACGGCACCGCGTACTCCGGGTACTCCGCCTCCAGCTCAGCGAGATGCGTCCGCGTCAACGCTGCCGGCTGAAGCGTGCGGGCATCCGAGTCGGTGAACAGGGCCACGGCTACGACATCGTCGCGTCCGGCGGTCACGCTCTCCAGGGCTGGCGGGATCAAGTCCTGCAGCTCCGGCAACCACGCCTCCATGACGCGCAGCCACTCCATGTTCACCACGTACGGACCTCTTCCCAGGATCGGTTCATGTTACGGCCATCCGTTGAAGACCTGACGGCCTGCCTTCTGGAGCGCATCGATCACGGCCTGGCGCCCGCCGCCGCTGTTCGCCGCCTCGGTCAGCCGGGACAGGACGTCTTTGGCGTTGGCGACGCTGTGGTTGGCGTTCTCCGCCCAGATGATGTTCGCGTTCCCGTTGATCGGGTCGATGCCGAAATGCTGCAGGATCTCCTGACTCTTGGACGAGAACGTTCCCGCCTCACCGGTCGCGCCCTTGAACACGATGTGGTGACCGTGGGCATTCTCGAACATCCCTTCGGGAGGCTTCCCGTACAGCTTGGTCGCCTTCTTGCTCCAGTCCTTCGTGGTCGTCTCGGCCGCGTTCTCGGAGAGGCCCCGAGCTTCCTGGCGGGCCAACCGCTGGGCGAGACTCTCGCTCGCGTCGGTCTCGAACGAGGTCGCCGCCTTCCGGCCGGCCTTCGCGATGTCCTTGGCGAGAATCTCCTCGCACTCCTTGAGCAGCTGCTCCAGCGGCTTCGCGATCCCCTTGAGCGCGACCCTCGCGGCCGCCCGCCCGCCGGCCATCAGGCCCCGCCCGCCAGCAGCTGCTGCACGCCGTAGTTGATGGCGAACTCGATCGCCTTCTGCGCAATCAGCTCTGCGATCGGGATCAGCGACAGCGAGGCGCCGAACGTCGGTACGGCAGCGGCGACGGCCTCCGCGAACGTGATCGCGAACTGTACGAGCTGTACAACCACGACCACCTTGAGCGCAACGATCGCACCCGCGAACACCGTGATCACACCGGCACCCACCGTGATCCCCTGCGCGAGGTTCTTGGCCGTGCTCTCAGGACCGGAGTCGGCGGTGAACCGATGGACGAACGCGTCGACGGCGTCACCGACGTTCTCGGCGGCGAGCTGGTGCGCCGCCTGTACGCCAGGGGCCGCGGCCGAGTCGAGGGTGCCGGCGAAGGAGCTCCACGCCTGCCCGTACGCGAAGACCTTGTCCTCGTCGCCCTCCGGCCAGTCGAAGCCGATCATCTGGAGGAAATGCGCGAGCTCGGTCGGGAGCTGTACGGACATCTAGTGCATCCCCTCGATCGAGGTGGCCTGGTCGACCTGGGAGGACTCGAGGTCGGCGTACGTCTCGCCGGCCTCGGTCACCAGATGGCCGTGCGCGCTCATGCCCTCCGCGAGCGTGTCGAGGCAGCCTCCCAGGCGCTGGACCATCAGCCCGTAGATCATCGCCGCGACACTGCCCACGAGGTCGTTGCCGCCGAAGACGCTCGCGTCGGACACGCTGGAGATGAACGACTGCGACGCGGAGCCGAGGTCGTCTCCCGCCGCCGATAGCTTGTGACCGTTCGCCACCCACGAGGTCGGGGAGAACTGGAGCTGGCCGGCCATCAGCGGGACGCCCTGTCCGTGGCCTCGTCGAGCATCTGCCGCATGGCCTCGAGATGGGACTCCATCGAGCGCTGCGCCTGCTCGCCGATCTGGGCCAGCTCGCCGCGGAGCTTGCCGAAGTCGGTGTCGGAGGCCTGCAGCGACGACATCAGCGCTGTCGCGTGGGCCTCGATCGCGGCGTTGACCGCAGCGATCACCAGATCGGCGACCTCCGCGTTGCCGAGGCGCATGGAGTGGGCGTCGATGCGCAGCTCCACGAGCTTGCCACCGGCCACTTTCGCGGACACGGTGCCGTCCTCAGAAGCCCCTTCGCCTTCGACGCTGGGCACGGTGAAGGCGTTCTGCGACACCCTTCCGGTCGCCGCCGACAGCGACTCGAACATCTGATGCACATCCGACATGGCCACCTCCTGGTTCGGCAGCCTAATTCGCGACCGGGTCAGGCGAGTGGCTGGACGAGGCCCTCCACGACCCGTACCTCGCCGACGGGCTTCCCGTGCCCGAGTACGGGAGATGTGGCAAGAGCATCGAGCGCCGGACTGTCAATGCCGAGGCTCTGGAGGATCGCGACCATCAGCCGTCCGTGACCGCCGGGCTGACCTTCCGACTCCGTATGATCCGGGAGGAGGAAAGGGACCAGATGACCGACATGGACTCACTCGGCGCAGCCTTCGGCGCTCTACAGGCCGAGATGGCGGCGCTGCGTGCGAGCGAGGTACGAGAGGTCGTCACGGCGACCGAGTCGTCCGGGTCCGTGACGGCGACGCTCGACGAGTCCGGGCAGCTGTCGGCTCTCGTGGTCGACCGTCAATGGAAGTCGGCTGTACGACCTGACCGGCTGGGCGTTG
>JADGPB010000085.1 GCA_017882655.1 Propionibacteriales bacterium | reverse complement strand
GGTGGCGCGAGATGGTCGCGCGTCGGCCCGGGGCCGTCGATCGACTGTTGACTCCTTCCGAGGCGGGTCTGAACCACACGTCGCAGGCGGGTCGGTTCGCCGCGAAGGAGGCTTTGGCCAAGGCGCTCGGCGCGCCCGGAGGTCTCGGCTGGCAGGATGCGGAGGTCGTCGTCGACGAGCTCGGGCGCCCGTCGTTCCGGCTCAGCGGGACCGTCGCCGCGCGGGCCGCAGAGCTCGGCGTCACCCACGTACACCTCTCCATCACCCACGACAGCGGCATCGCGTCCGCGTTCGTGATCTGCGAGGCGCTCTGATGTTGCCGATCCACACGGCGGATCAGGTACGGGCTGCGGATGCCGCGGCGATGGCTGGGCTGCCCGAGGGTGAGCTGATGCTCCGCGCGGCGCAGGGGCTGGCGCAGGTGCTTCGCGAGGAGCTGTCCGGGCGGCCGTCGAGTGCGTTGCTGCTTGTCGGGCCGGGGAACAACGGGGGAGATGCGCTGTACGCGGGGGCGATGCTCGCTGCGGACGGCGTGTCCGTCATGGCCTGGCGGGCGTCGGACTCGTGCCACATGGGCGGCTGGGAGGCGTACGTGGATGCCGGTGGTCGCGAGGTCGACCGCGTGGGTGCTCGGGGTTTGCTCGGCTCCGTGGGGATTGTCGTCGATGGCGTGTACGGGGTCGGGGCGCGGGCCGGTCTGCCTGAGGCGGTAGCTGCGGTGGCGTCGGCATGCCGGGAGTCCGCGGCGCGGGTCGTCGCGGTCGACATGCCGTCGGGCCTGGAGGCCGATTCGTGCGTCGTGGCGGCGGATGCTTTCGCTGCGGCCCGTACGGTCAGCTTCGGCACGTACAAACGGTGCCAGTTCCTGGAGCCCGCGCGGTCGAGGTGCGGTGAGGTGACGCTCATCGACATCGGACTGGATCCGGCTGCGGCTGGCGTGGTGGCGTGGGAGCGGGCGGACGTGGCGGCGGCTTGGCCGTACCCGGACGCGACCAGCGACAAGTACGCGCGGGGCGTGGTGGGAGTGGATACCGGGTCGCCGGACTACCCGGGCGCGGGCGTCCTCTCGACGCTTGGGGCTGTGTACGCGGGGGCCGGCATGGTGCGCAGCCTCGGTGCAGCGGCCGTGTTCGAGGCGGTCGCGCGGATCCTGCCGAACGTGGTGCGCGCCGACGGGCGCGTCCAGGCGTGGCTGGCTGGATCGGGGTGGGGGAGTCACCACGAGGGTCGGGTGGCCGAGCTGCTGGAGACCGGGCTCCCGATCGTGGTGGACGCCGACGGGTTGTCCCAGATGCCGACCGGGGTGAAGCGCGGCGACGTGCTGATGACGCCTCATGCCGGCGAGCTGGCGAGGCTGCTCGAGCTGGAACGGTCGGCGGTGACGGCGGACCCGATCGCAGCCGTACGGTCCGCGGTGAAGCGATATGGCACGACGGTGCTGCTGAAGGGTGCGACCCAGTACGTGTCGGGGCCCAGCGACGACCGCGTACACGTGGCGGTTCCCGGTCCGGCATGGACAGCGCAGGCGGGCTCCGGCGATGTGCTCGCGGGGATCTGTGCGACGTTGCTCGCGGCCGGCCTTCCGCCGATCGATGCCGCCGTCTGCGGCGCCTCGATCCAGGCCATGACCGCCGCTGCCCACCCCGGTCCGTACCCTCCCCAGGACCTCGCCCGCATGCTGCCGGACACCATCGCGGGGCTGCGATGACGGCACGAGAGGAGGGGCGAGTTCTCTCCGCGATGCGGCAGGGTCTCTCCTCGAGGGTGGAGCGCTAGACAACCTCGAGCTCGCCGTGACGTACCGTGCTGCAGGCGTCTTCGTAGTGGGCGAGGAGCTGGTCGCAGATGTACGACCAGGTGCGGGTGGCGACGGCGGCGTGGGCTCCCGCGGCGATGCGGTCGCGACGTACCGGGTCGTTGACCAGGGCCTCGACGTGCGCCCGCATCTCAGCGATGTCGCCCGGGGGATAGAGAAGCCCGGTGACGTCCGGCTCGATGAGGTCGAGCGGCCCACCCACCGCAGGAGCAACGACCGGCACACCGCAGGCTTCGGCCTCCTGGATCGCCTGGCCGAACGTCTCGAGCTCGCCGGGGTGTACGAAGACGTCCATGCTCGCGACCACGCGGGGCAGCTCCTCGCCGTCGAGCTTGCCGCAGAAGTACGCATCCGGGAGCAGCTCTTCGAGCTCCGCGCGTAGCGGACCGTCGCCGACGATGACCAGCCGGATGCCGGGGATGTCGGCGAGCACGGCCAGGTCCGCCACCCGCTTCTCCGGCGCGAGCCGGGTCATGGTGCCGACGATGATCTCGCCGTTCGGCGCCAGCTCGGCGCGGAGCACCTCGTCCCGCTTCGACGGGCTGAACCGTACCGAGTCACGCCCCGCCCCCAGATCCGTACCCGTGGCACGCCCCGCTCCATGAGCGTCTGGGCTGGGTACGTGCTGGGCGCGAGCGTGAGCGTCGCGAGGCTGTGGATGCGGCGCAGCCGGTGCCACAGCACCGGGGTGATGCGGGCCCAGCCGTAGCTGGTCGCGTACGCGGCGATCTCGGTCTGGAACACGGCCACGCTCGGGATCGACATGCGGCTGGTGGCCAGTACGGCGTTGTAGCCCATCGAGAACGGCGCTGCCAGGTGGACGACATCCGGCGCGAAGTCGGCGAAGATCCGCTCGAACTGCGAGGTCGGCGTCAGCCCGATCCGTACATCCGCATAGCCCGGGAGGCTCATGGCGTTGAGGGCGATGACCCGGGTGCCTGCGTACTCCTCGGGCACACCCTCGTCGTTCGGCGCGATGACGAGGGCCTCGTGGCCGCGCTCACGCAGGTGCTCGAGGACGCGCAGGACGGAGTTCGTCACCCCGTTCACCTGGGGCAGGAAGCTCTCCGCCACGATCGCCACGCGCACGTTGCCGATGCTAGCCCTCGCCCACCAGAACCTCGCCCCTGTCGAGTCGACGGGCACCTGACAGGGAGGTGAACGCAGCGGGCGCCCGGTCGCGAATGACGAGACCGTCTCCTTCGCGATGTCGCCGCCGGAACTCCTTGTCGCCACCAGGAGCTGCGCGCGAAGGGCGCCCGGCCGTCTGCTGGCCCTGTCCCGCGCTCTGCGGCCACAAGGTCACCCCAGATGAGAAAAGCGCCTGGCCAAAGGTGAGAAAATGCGGGATCGGCTTCACCTACCAGCCACGACCCGAGAGGCTGATCTCGTGATCCTGAAACAACCGACGCCGCGAGGTCGGGATCTGTACACGATCTTGACCGCCATCGCAGCCACCCCTATCGGAAGGATCGGAGATGAACCGAGACAACGACCCGGATCGCCCACCGACTGATCAGCACGTGGTGGTCGAGCGCCAGGGACCCGCCGACGATGCCGACCTGGTGATCGAAATCCGGCGTGTGGACAGGCCCGAATCGGGTGGTCCGTCATGACGGCCCCTGATCTTCAGGAGCCCGTCATCGTGCCGGAGACCGACCGGGACAGCCAGTCGCTGGTTGCGCCCAGCAGTCGTCCCCGGTCTCTTATGCGTCTGACTCTCGCGCTGCTCCCCTTAGGGTTCTTGATGATGTGTGTCGGCATCGCGGGCAAGAATTTCGATTTGGGGATCTATCGCGGCGCTCTGACCGACATGCTTCACGGTAACAGCGTTTACACCTTCTCCGTCCCTATGCCCGAGTTCAAGACCAACATGGGCTTTGTCTATCCACCCTTCGCCTCCTTGGTGATGCTTCCTCTTGCTCTGGTTTCCCGTTTTGCCGCCAAGACCCTGCTGGCAGCGCTCACCACAGCTCTCGTGGTGGTTGCGCTTGTCGGTTGTTTCAGCGTTGTCGATGCGCGCCGGCAGGCGGTCGGCCGTAAGAGGGTCTCACACATCAGCTGGGTCTGGGTCTCGATCCTGACAGGTGGCTCCATCCCGGCTGTGGCGAACATGCATCTCGGGCAGGTCTCCTTCGCGGTCGCTGCTCTGGTGTTGATCGATGTGACGCTGCTCCCGCCTCGCTGGCGAGGTGTGCTTGTTGGATTGGCCGGCGCGATCAAGCTGACACCGATGATCCTGGTGCCGTACTACCTGGTGACCCGGCAGTGGCGCGCAGCGCTGAACGCATGCGGAGCCTTCGGCTTGGCCGCCGTGATAGGCGCGATCTTTCGTTGGCCGGACAGTGTGCGCTACTGGCTTCAGCGTGATGTGATCGGCAACTCCCAGGGAGATATCGCCCGATGGGACAACTGGTCCATCTACGGGGACCTGTCCCGGCTCGGCCTGAACGGTTCGACGCTGCAGTTCAGTTGGATCATCGGTTCCGCCATTGTCCTGGGTTTCGCCGTGTGGCGGTCGAGTAGGCAATTCCGCGGGGGCCAGGAGCTGGAAGCCACCTTGCTCATGGGAATCGCGGCTGGTCTGGTCACGGAGGTCACGTGGA
Organism: Propionibacteriales bacterium; assembly: GCA_017882655.1. GTDB lineage: Bacteria > Actinomycetota > Actinomycetes > Propionibacteriales > Propionibacteriaceae > Fen-668. The sequence continues at coordinate 3,968 of JADGPB010000085.1, read as the reverse complement.
CTCACCATCTATTGCTTCTCGTTGTCGCCTGCATTCTGTTGAGGATCCGACGTCCAGCTATCGGGATACCGGCGCTGGTTCTCGTGACAGTGGGAGGGTGGGTGGTGCCCACTTTCATCGGCTTCTGCGTTGTTCCTTTGATGCTCGCATTCGTCATCTTCGGGATGCCCGGCAAACGGCGAGAACAACCTCGTGTTGAATCAATTGGTCCGTCCTGACGCTTCCTATTCTCGCAACCCGATATCTAGCGCCAGCTCGAGACTGACCTAGGCCATCGGGAAGGGTCTGCGCTCGTTGGATCCGGCCCTGGCTCAGGGGTCGGATCCCATGTGGCTGGACAGGTGCCGAGCACTAGTGTTGGCGGCGCCGACCGACCGAGGAGACCCGGAGCCGCCATGCCCCACGCGTACGTGCTGACCTCACTCGGAGGCGGCAACGCCTTGTCCCCGTTCCGCGCCGCGGCGCTCGTGCGGCGCCTGCAGGCCGCGGCGCCCGTGGTGTCCGGGGTGAGTGGGCGCTACGTGCACCAGGTCGCCAGCGACGCGACCCTCGACGCGCAGACCTCCCATACGGTCGCGAGGCTGCTCACGTACGGACCGCCGGCCGGTCCGGTCGCGACGGGCGCCTCCACGGCCACCGTCGTCGTCGCCCCGCGCCTCGGCACGCTCTCGCCGTGGGCCTCGAAGGCGACCGACATCGCGCACAGCTGCGGGGTGGCGGTACGAAGGGTGGAGCGGGTCGTCGAGTACACGCTGGCTTCCGATGCACCACTGAGCGACTCCGACTGGGCCATCTGCGCCGACCTGCTGCACGACCGGATGACGGAGTCGGCGTTCGCGAACGTCGCCGACGCCGCAGCCCTCTTCAACGAGCGCGAGGCGGAGCCCATGGCCCATGTCGACGTGCTCGGACGCGGTCGTACCGCCATCGAAGAAGCCAACGTCGCGTTCGGCCTGGCGCTGTCCGACGACGAGATCGACTACCTGGTCGCATCGTTCACTGGCCTCGAGCGGAACCCCACCGACGTCGAGCTCATGATGTTCGCGCAGGCCAACTCCGAGCACTGCCGCCACAAGATCTTCAACGCCGACTTCATCGTCGACGGGGTGCCGCAGGAGAAGTCGCTGTTCGGCATGATCCGCCACACCGAAGCCGTCAACGGGCACGGAACTGTGGTCGCGTACAAGGACAACGCCTCCGTGATGGAAGGCGGCCTCGTCACGCGATGGGCGCCGACGGGGAGCGCCGGGCCGAGCGAGTACGTGGCCACCTCCGACGAGGTCCACGTGCTCATGAAGGTCGAGACGCATAACCACCCGACCGCGATCAGCCCGTTCCCCGGCGCGGCGACGGGTTCCGGTGGCGAGATCCGCGACGAGGGCGCGACGGGTCGCGGCTCGGCCCCCAAGGCCGGCCTCACCGGCTTCGCCGTCTCGAACCTCCACCTGCCGGGCACCGACGAGCCGTGGGAGCGCGACCCGTACGGCGCCCCCGGCCACATCGCCAGCCCTCTCGACATCATGATCGCGGGCCCGCTGGGGGCCGCCGCGTTCAACAACGAGTTCGGCCGGCCGGGACTCGGCGGCTTCTTCCGCGTGTACGAGCAGACCGTGGACGGCGTGCGTCGCGGCTACCACAAGCCGATCATGAGCGCCGGTGGGCTGGGTTCCATCAGTGCTAGTCAGACCGAGAAGATCTCCTACGATCCGGGCACGCTGCTCGTCCAGATCGGCGGCCCCGGCATGCGGATCGGCATGGGCGGCGGCGCGGCGTCGTCGATGGCGGCCGGCGCGAACGCGGCCGAGCTCGACTTCGACTCCGTACAGCGCGGCAACCCCGAGATCCAGCGTCGCGCGCAGGAGGTCATCAACCACTGCGCGCGTCTCGGCGCCGACAACCCGATCCTTGCGATCCACGACGTCGGCGCGGGCGGCCTCTCGAACGCGTTCCCCGAGCTCGTCGAGGGCGCTGCGCTCGGCGCCCGGTTCGACCTGTCGGCGGTTCCGGTCGAGGAGTCGGGGCTGGCCCCGAAGGAGATCTGGAGCAACGAGAGCCAGGAACGGTACGTGCTGGCGATCTCGCCCGCGTCGCTCGAGGGGTTCGCGGCGTTGTGCGAGCGGGAGCGGTGTCCGTACGCGGTGGTCGGCGTCGCCCGCGACGACGGGCTGCTGGTGCTGGCGCCGGGTGCGACTGACGTCGAGGGCGACGACCGGCCGATCGACATGCCCATGGAGGTGCTGTTCGGCAAGCCGCCGCGGATGATGCGCGATGTGTCGCGGGTGGCGCACAAGGCGCCGGAGCTCGACCTCACGGGTGTGAACCTGCGCGACGCCGCGTACGCGATCCTGCGTCACCCGTCGGTGGCGTCGAAACGGTTCCTGATCACGATCGGTGACCGTACGGTCGGCGGCCTGAACCACCGCGACCAGATGGTCGGACCGTGGCAGGTGCCGGTCGCGGACGTGGCCGTGACGCTGTCCGACTACACCGGGCTCGCCGGGCAGGCGATGGCGTCGGGCGAGCGGATGCCGCTGGCCTCGGTCAACGCGCCCGCGTCCGGCCGGATGGCGGTCGGCGAGGCGCTGACGAACCTGTTCGCGGCGCCCGTGACGCTGTCCGGCGTCAAGCTGAGCTGCAACTGGATGGCCGCGTGCGGCGAGGACGGTGAGGACGCGGCGCTGTACGACACGGTGCAGGCGGTCGCCATGGAGCTGTGCCCCGCGCTGGGGGTGTCGGTTCCCGTCGGCAAGGACTCCCTGTCCATGCGTACGCGCTGGACGGATGCAGAAGGTGTGGCGCGTCAGGTCACGTCGCCGGTGTCGCTCGTGGTGTCGGCGTTCGCGTCGCTGCCGAGCGTGGCCGGTACGTGGACGCCGGAGCTGCGTGCTGGATCGGCGCTCGTGCTCGTCGACCTCGGAGCCGGCAAGGATCGGCTCGGCGGGTCGATGCTGGCGCAGGTGTCGGGGCAGTACGGCGATGTCGTACCCGACCTCGACGACCCGTCGCGCCTTGTCGCGCTGGCGTCGGCGCTGGAGGCGCTGCGGTCTGAAGGCCTTGTCACCGCCTACCACGATCGGTCCGACGGCGGTCTGTGGGCCGCGGCGTGCGAGCTGGCGTTCGCCGGTGCGACCGGCGTGGAGATCGACGTCCCCCGCGTCGCGGCGCTGTTCAGCGAAGAGCTGGGAGTCGTCCTCGGGGTGGATCAGGCTGACGCTGCGCGGGTGCTCGAGTTGCTGGGGGAGGCAGGCCTGGGGGACTTGAGCCGAGTCGTCGGTCACACGACCGAGGACCGCCGCGTGCGCGTGGATGTCGTCGGCGAGGAGGTTCTTGACGAAGCGGTGACCGATCTCGCGCAGGCCTGGGACGAGGTGTCGTGGCGGATCGCGGCGCTGCGGGACAACCCGGAGTGCGCCGACGAGGAGCATGCGTCGGTCGGCGCCGAGGACCCCCAGTTGATCGTGGCGCCGTCGTACGACCCTGTTGTTGACGTGGCCGCGCCGTACATCGGCCGTGGCGCCCGTCCGAAGGTGGCGATCCTGCGCGAGCAGGGAGTGAACAGCCACGTCGAGACTGCGTACGCGTTCCATGCCGCCGGCTTCGCCACGTACGACGTCCACATGACCGACCTGCAGTCGGGTCGCTTCGACCTGGCCGACGTGGTGGGCGTGGTGGCGTGCGGCGGGTTCTCGTACGGCGACACGCTCGGTGCTGGGGAGGGCTGGGCGCGGTCCGTACTGTTCAACCCGCGGCTCACGGATGCGTTCGAGTCGTTCTTCCATCGCGAGGACACGTTCGGGCTCGGCATCTGCAACGGGTGCCAGATGTTCGCGGCGCTGGCGGACCTGATCCCGGGCGCCGAGGCGTGGCCTCGGTTCACGCGGAACCGGTCGGAGCAGTTCGAGGCGCGGCTCAGCCTCGTCGAGGTGCTCGAGTCGCCGTCGCTGTTCTTCGCCGGCATGGCCGGCAGC
>JADGPB010000084.1 GCA_017882655.1 Propionibacteriales bacterium | reverse complement strand
GCCCGGTCGCACCTAGTCGGACACGGTCCACCAGGCAGGGAGGGGCGCGAGCCTTCAGCGGGAGTTGCCCGCCTGCCACGTACGCTGGCAGCCGTGAGCAACGCCATCCCTTCTCCGCCGACTCGCGGACGCGTTCTCGGCCGGATCGCCGTAGCCGTCTGTGTCGCGGGTGTGCTCGGGTTCAGCCCCACCCTGTACGCGTGGGGCTCGACGCTCGGCCGCACGTACACGTCGGCGACCGTGCCCGTACGTGACGTAGCCCTGGTGTTCGGGGCCGAGGTGCTGCCGAACAAGTCACCGTCAGACTTCCTGAAGGCCCGCCTCGACATCGCGTACGACCTCTGGAAGGCCGGGAAGGTCAAGGCCATCCTCGTCTCCGGCGACAACGGCGACGTGCACTACAACGAGCCGGACGCGATGCGGAACTACCTCATCGGCCGCGGCGTGCCTGACATGAAGGTCGTCGCTGACTACGCCGGCTTCGACACGTACGACTCGTGCGTGCGGGCGGTACGGATCTTCGGCGTCACGAGCGCCACGTTGGTCACCCAGAGCTACCACATGCCGCGGGCGCTCGCGACGTGCCGAACGATCGGGCTCGACGCCGTCGGTGTGGGCGACGAGACCGTGAAGACGACCAGCCCGGACACGTGGGGCAACGGCGTGCTGCGCGAGATCCCTGCGGGGATCAAGATGGCCTACGACCTCATCTCCCGGCGCCAGCCGATCCTGGGCGATCGCCAGACCGCGATCGACACGGCGCTCGGCCGCTGATCCTGGCCGAGCAAGTTCGGCGGCTCGCGCCCTGCGGCGTCGCGTTCGGTGAGGCGATCAGGGATCATGTGGACTGAGGAGGTAATCGCTCGTGATCATGCTCACGTCGCCGGCCGGCAAGCCGTTCACGGTGGCGCGCCTGGGCAAGGTCCCGATCTCCGTCGGCCAGTCATGGCCGTACCTGCTGATCGGCCTCCTCGTCATCCTCCTCGCGGACGGCGAGCTCAACTCCGTCACGATCACCGACGGGGCGAAGGCGGCCCTGCTGTGGTGGGGCTGTCTCCTGGCGGCTGTGGCCATCCATGAGGCAGGCCACGCGCTGATGTCGCTGGCGTTGCGTGTCCCGGTGCACCTGATCGTGCTCGACGTCTGGGCCGGGCACGTGCGGACGCGGATCCCGTACGGACCGGGGCGCGCGATGCTCGTCGCCCTCGCCGGTCCGTTGGCGAACCTCGCGACTGCGCTGCTCTCGTACTACAACCGCCAGGTCGCCGCTTGGTCGCTCACGGTCGTGCCGTTCATGGTGCTGAACCTGGGGATGTTCATCTACCACATCCTTCCGGGGCTGCCGCAGGACGGCGGCCTGGTGGTGAGCGGCGTCGTGCACTGGGTGACCCAGTCGGAGACGTCCGGCATGGAGGTCGGTGCGTGGTCCGGGCGGTTCGTCGTCGTCGCCGCCGCTGCGCTGTTCCTCGGCGTCCCGATCGTTCTGGCCGGGCAGCTGCCGCGTCCTGTCGACATGGTGTGGGTCGGACTGCTGGTCGCTGTGCTGTGGCGAGAGACGAGCCAGTTGCTCAGGGTCGTACGGCGGCGGCACCTCACCGATCAGATCCTCACCCGAAGCATTGCGCGTCCCACGGAGACTGTGCCGCTTCACACGCGTCTGGACATCATCGACGCCACGTACAAGCGGGGCTCCGGCGTCCTCGTACTCGACGACGACGAGAAGCCCATCGGCGTGCTCGTGGTCGGGGCGGGCGGTCCTCGCCGCCGGGATGTGCGCACGGCAGGCGACGAGATGCTCCTCGCGCCCGGGCCTGACTGGGTGCAGGATGCAGTGCTCGACGACGACATCAGCAACCAGGCCGACGTGATGGTCGCCACGTCGTACCCCGTGATCGCGATACGTACGGAGGAGGGCCGGTACGGACTCGTCTGGCGGGCCGATCTCGACAAGGAGATGTACCGGCGGGGGAGCCTGTTCGGCCCGCGCCGAGCCCGTCTCGAGCTGCAGCGGGCGGCACGGACCGGCTCGCAGCCCTGAGCGGCGGCCGCTATGCTGGTCCCCGCTCGGCCACGGCCGCGCGGGCGTAGTTCAATGGCAGAACATCAGCTTCCCAAGCTGACAGTGCGGGTTCGATTCCCGTCGCCCGCTCCAACTGTCCTTCTCGCCAGATGCCCCTGACCTCGCATGTGCCGCGACGTTCCCGCGGGAACGCCGGCCGCACCGACGGACATGCACACGCGGTTCTCTGCCGGGCGACACGCCGCAAAACCGGGTCGGGCAGCCGCCTATTGCATGTCAGGCGGCACGAAGCGCTCCATCAGTGGCTCAGCGGCGACTGTGCCGGGAGCCGCGAGGAGTAGATGGAGTAGCCGTCGAGGTAGCGGGTCACCAGAGTGGCCAGCATTGTGGCGATGACCATCGGCACGATCAGGGTGTCGGCGGTGTGGGTGAGCTCGACGACGAGGGCCAGGGCGGCAAGCGGGGTCTGCATCGCCGCGCCGATCATGGCGGTGGCACCGATGAGGGCGTAGCTGCCGATCGGCTGGCCGGGTACGAGGAGCGACCAGCCCGCCCCGAGGACCGCACCCAACGCCGCCCCGCTGGCCAGCGTCGGAGTGAACAGCCCGCCGGTCGCGCCGCTACCCAGGCAGAGCGCGGTCATCACGGGCTTGAGCACAGCCAGTGCAGCGAAGGCGAGAATCGTCCAACCCGTGGTGGTGACGAAGGCGTCCTGCGCGATGTCCTGTCCGTTGCCGAGGAGCTGGGGGTACGCGATGGCGACGACGCCCAGCACACCGAACGCGATCGCCGGGCCGATCAGCAGCCGACGTCCCTTGAGCTGGTGGTGCGACACCCAGCCGATCATCCGTACGTACCCCGCCGAGATGACCCCGATCACCGGTCCGGCCACGATCGCGAAGAACACGTGCGACATGTTCACGGGGTAGGCCGGGACGGCGTCGTACGTCGGGCGGATCGGCAGGTAGACCCACGCCACGACCGTCGCGATGCCCGAGGTGGCCAGTGCCGGAAGGATCGCCGGCAGCGCGAGGCTGCCGTACAGCAGCTCGGCGGTGATGAGCGCACCACCCAACGGCACGTTGTAGACAGCCCCCATCCCAGCACCGGCGCCGCACGCGACGAGCAACCTTCGCTGTCCGACCGAGAGCCCCGCCCACCGCGAGAACAGGCTGGCCGCCGCCGCGCCGAGCAGCTTGGGCGCGGCCTCGCGGCCGAGCGACGCACCCGCTCCCACAACGACCTCGGAGAGGACCGAGGTGCCCAGGCTGCGCCGGAACGACAGCGTCGCGCTTCCGGTCCAGATCTCGTCGTCTACGTCCGTGCTGCCCCAGTGCTTGAACCTGCGCAGCAGGTACCAGCCGGCACCGCCCACGAGCCCCGCGACGACGAGAACGACGATGCGCCGTACGGACGAAGCGTGCTGCACCGAGCTTAGGAAGCCGCTTGACTGGTCGCCGAACGCGAGGGTCGCGACCCCTTTCAGCAGAACCATCATGGCGACGCCGAGAAGCCCTGTCGCTACGCCGGTGGCGAGCACCATCAACCAGAAGCGGACCGTGAGCGGCGCGTCTCCGTCGCCCACCGCGTTGGGCTGCTCCGTCGCGCCGCGGGCCGACGGAATCCGGCGTCTGATCAAGGGGGCCGGCTGCCGGAGGCGGTCCATCGGCGATGACTCGGGTTCGTCCACCGTGGCTGCCCTCCCTCGCGGTCCTGTCCGACGTCGCTGGGGCAGGAAGCCCAGCACGCCGCCTTGCCGACCGACTGTAGCGGCACAGCCTCGGTGGGGTGTCGGCTGGCGACCTCACGCGCGCTCGTGGTTGGCTGGACGCGGGCCGGGCTGAGGATCGCTCGGCGTACGGTCGATGGCGCAGGGGAGGATCAAGCGTGAGTCGCGGCGATCTGCTGGGGATCGGTGCTGTGCTGAGTCGCTCGGCGCGTGAGATCCGTACCCGCGAGTCCGTCGCACAGATCGCGGCGATAGGTGGCGCGGCCATCGCGCTGGTCGTCGGGCCGTTCGTGTTCAGGCGGACCGGTACCCCCTTGTCGGGCCAGGTGTCGCTCGCGACCGTGACCTCGATCCTCGTCGCCGTGCTGGGCGGAGCCGCGTTCGCGACCGCGTACGTACGTGTGGCGCGCCGGACCGTACGGTGGCGGCGCCGACCGATGGTCTGGCGGGTCCGCGATGCGGCTGCGCTCACCATCGCCGCGGCGGCCATGGCGGCCATGGCAGCGCTCGCCGCGTACACGGTCTTCCAGCGGATGTTCCAAGGACTCTTGCTCGGACGCATCGCCGCGACGCTGATGACGTCGATGACCGTGGCGGCCGGCTGCTACCTCCTGACGGTCATCGCGCAGGGCATGGACAGCTCGGGGGTCGCGGGACTGCTCGGTTGGTTCCTTGCCGCGGGTGCGGTCGCCTCGACGCTGAGCGCCGACGACCCAGGGTGGTGGCAGTCGAACTTCAGCGCCCTTGGGGTGAGCACCGAGACTTCCGCCTCGGCGTTCAACTTCACCGTGATCACGGCAGGCGTGGTGCTGACGACGCTGGCGGACTTCCTCGCGCTGGACCTCGAGCGCTGGCCGGGCGTCACCAGGCGGATCGTACGGGTCATCCGAGTCCTGCTGATCGTCATCGGGCTGGCCCTCATTGGACTCGGGACGATCCCGGTCGACCAGAGCCGCCTCTTCCACGACATCAACGCTGTCACCGTGATCGTCGGGTTCGGCGGCCTGATCCTCGCCGCACCCATCCTGCTGAGAGGCCTGCCTCGGCCCTTCCTCGTCAGCACTGGTCTGCTGGGGGCCCTGATCGTCGGGATCGTGGGGCTGTGGAAGCCGTTCCACGTCTACAACTTCACTGCGGTCGAGCTGCTGTCGATCCTGGTGATCTTCGCGTGGTTAGCGCTGTTCACCCGGACGGTCAGCGGCGTCCCGTCCGCCCAGATCGAGATCGAGCCCGAAGCCGAGACCGTACGCACTCCTGCTGAGCTCGAGGTCGTACCACCGAAACCCGACCCGTTGCCCGTGCCAGCGGCGATCGAGGTGAAGCAGGGACGACAGCCCGGCGCTGTCTGGCTCGCTGCGGGTATCGGTTTGGCGGCAGGTGCGGCGCTCGTCACGCTCGTGAGGCGAAAAGACTAGTGGCCTCGAGGCAGCGCCCCGAAGCCACTCGATCCTGAGTTGCCGCTGTTGCCTCACCAGCAGCGCAGCCACCAGAACCAGATGCGCGTGCACGTCGGCTGGGTGGTCGCGCGCTGAGTCGGGGTCGCCGTCGACTTCACCACTGTGGGGGTCGCTGAGACCTTCGGCTGGGTCGTGGTCGCCTTGGGCGTGGTCGTGGTCGCCTTGGGCGTGGTGGTGGTCGCCTTGGGCTGGGTGGTCGTCGCGGCAGGCGTGGTGGACACCGACTTGGCCGAGATCACGGGCGCCTTGGTCGTCGGAGCCGACGTCGTAGCGACTGTCGGCCGGGTGCTCTGCGCCGACTGCGTCGGTGCGGCGGTCTGGGGAGCGGCCGGCTGGGTCGTCACGGCGGCGGGTCGCGTCGCGACAACGGTCGTCCGCTGCGGTGCGCTGCTCTGCGACTCGTCGGCCGAGGGCTGCCACGCCGGCAGCTCCGTGGCCTGCACGGAGCGCTCAGGAAGGGCGATGGAAGGGTTCGCAGCTCCGCCGGCGACCGTCACGGCCCCGACTGACTTCGGCCCCTCGAACAACTGGAACACCCCGATGATGCCGGTCAGGATGAACATCGTGATGAGCCACAACTGCCAACGACTCGCTCTTACCCCCATAGCAATCGTGAGCCTATCGCGACACGGGGGTTCACATGCAACTACGGTCGATTTATGGTCGGGTTGACTCAGACCGAGGTCTTACGAATGCCCGCCGCCACCTTGTCGAAACGGGTTTTGTCGAGCTTCTCGGCTCGACCGCGGACATCGTCAGGGTGGATCCGTACGATCCGGTCGACCCGTGCCTGGGTCGGTCGGCGCCTCGCGTCCCACGCACCGGTGCCGATCGTCACCCAACGCTCGCGCGGTTCGCGCTCCGCGTCGGCGTCATGGTCGACGGCTGCCAGAGCCACGCCGAGCAGCCAGTCGCCGTCGCGACCCACGAGCAGCACAGGTGCGTCCTTGCCCTGCGTGTGATCGGCCTCGCCAGGCACCCATGCAGACACCACCTCACCAGGGTCGGGCGTCTTGCCGGTGTGCGGCGCGTACGTGATCTGCGGGCGGCCCTTGAAGTCGCCCGGGTAGCGGATCGACAGCTTCGGCGCGTGCCGGTCGTCGGACGACGGGCGACGAGCGCCGGTGGCCTTCCGTACGGTGCCCGTGGCCTGACGCGTCGCCGTCCGGAGCACGTCCTTCGCGATCCGGTTCAGCGAGCCCAGCAGCTGATCAGCGAGAGACGTCACGATGCGTCTCGTCTGTAGCGCGGCAGGATCCCGTACACGACGTTGGCCGCCCATCCGCGCCGAACGGCCGGCGTTGTACGGATGGTGCCCCATACCGACAGGTAACGCCCGATCTGTGGCAGCCAGAGCAGCCCGGCGCCGATCGCGATCGGTGCCATCGCCACCATGGCAAGGGGGTTCAGCAGGATCGTGAGTCCCGAGATCGCGAACGCCACGATTCCGCCGATGCGGGCCCAGCGGCGACCGTTCCAGGCGTTGTACGCAATCGCGCCGGCGGAGGTTGCGACCAGGGCGCCGATCGCGCCGATCGTGAGGACCATGACGATCGTGAGGAACGAGACCGGGTTCGGTTTCGTCCACTCCAGGACCCGGGCGGCGGTGAGGTAGCCGGTCACCGTGGCCGCGTCCCAGAGCACCTTGACGAGACCGACCGACGAGATCACCGCGCCGGCGACGAGCAGGCCGACCGAGACACCGAGGAGTACAGGCCGCGCGGGCTCACCCGTCCGCGCGCTGACGGGGTACGACCCGACAGCCGGCCCGTACGGCTGCAGCACGCTGATCTCCCGGTGCGCGTTGGCGCCGCCGAGGTGGTCCCCGCCCGTCCTCACCTGGTCAGTCATCGTGCTCCTGTCGACGCCGACCAGGTTACAAGGCCGCGATGTGCGCCAGCCGCGCTCACCTCACGCCTTCATGGAGCCAGTCTCGAGGAACCGGACGTGCCAGCTGAGCGCCTCGCGCAGGTCGTGGGGCGTCTGCAGGCCGTTGGCGGTCTTCTTTGCCCGCTCGAAGTAGTCGGTGAGCGCCGCCTGGTAGTCCGGGTGGACGCAGTTCTCGATGATCGCCTTGGCCCGCTGCTTCGGCGACAGGCCGCGGAGGTCGGCCGTGCCGCGCTCCGTGATGAGCACCTGGACGTCATGCTCGGTGTGGTCGTGGTGGCTGACCATCGGCACGAAGCAGGAGATGTTGCCGTGCTTGGCGGTCGACGGGGTGACGAAGCAGGAGATGTACGAGTTGCGCGTGAAGTCACCCGAGCCGCCGATGCCGTTCTGCATCTTCGAGCCCATGACGTGGGTCGAGTTCACGTTGCCGTAGATGTCGGCCTCGATCATGCCGTTGCAGGCGACGACCCCGAGCCGCCGGATGTTCTCCGGGTGGTTCGAGATCTCCTGCGGGCGCAGGATGATCGACTTGCGGTACTCGGCGGCGTGGTTGTTCATCCGCTCGGCGGCCTCAGGTGACAGCGAGAACGCCGTCGCGGACGCCGCGATGACCTTGCCGGAGTCGATGAGGTCGACCATGCCGTCCTGGATCACCTCGGTGTAGCTGGTGATGCCCTCGAACGGCGACTCGAGCAGGCCTGCGAGGACGGCGTTGGCGATGTTGCCTACCCCGGACTGCAGCGGCAGCAGGTTCTTCGGCATCCGGCCCGCCGTGACCTCGCCGCCGAGGAAGTCGATGAGGTGACCGGCGATCGCGCGTGAGTCGTCATCGAGCGGCTTGAACGGGGTGTTGCGATCCTCGGCGTTCGACTCGACGACGGCGATGACCTTGTCGAAGTCGATCTGCAGCGTCGTCTGGCCGATCCTGTCCGCGGGGTTCGTCAGCGGGATGGGGCGCCGGTTCGGGGGGAGCTCCGTGCCGTAGTAGATGTCGTGCATGCCCTCGAGGTCGAGGGACTGCCACTCGTTGACCTCGAGGATGATCTTGTCGGCCGTGTCGAGGTAGACGTTGTTGTTGCCGATCGAGCTCGACGGCACCGCGGTGCCGTCCTCCTTGATCGCCGTGACCTCGATCACCGCGACGTTGAGGTGGCCCAGGAAGCCCTGGCGCATCCAGATGGCCGAGTGGGACAGGTGCATGTCCGAGTACTCGGAGACGCCCTTGTTGATCATCTTCCGCATGATCGGGTCGGACTGGTACGGGGCGCGGAACGAGATTCCGCCGGTCTCCGCCAGCGCTCCATCGAGCTCGGGAGCGGTCGAGGCGCCGGTGTACACGCCGATGCGGAACTCGTCGCCG
>JADGPB010000083.1 GCA_017882655.1 Propionibacteriales bacterium | reverse complement strand
GTTCAACATCGGCAGCGCGGCCTGAGCTCACCCCAGCAGGCCGGCGACCAGCGTGCGTACGACCTCGGCTCCTTGGTCGTCGAGCGCCTCGCGGGGCAGTTCGCGGAGCGGTCCCCGCGTGGCCAGCGTGGCGAAGCCGTGGACCGTGGACCAGCATGTGATCGCGACCGTGTACGACTCCTCGGCCCTGAGTGCGCCGAGGCTCACCAGGTTCGTGACGGCATCGACGAGGAGCTCGTACGGGGTGCGGCCCGTCTCGCCCCGCGCCGGTTCCAGCGTGGTGTGCGCCAGCGTGAACAGCCCGAACATCGCGACCTCGAAGTTGCCTGGTTCGTCCAGGGCGTAGTCGATGTAGCCGAGTCCGACGGCTCGCAGCATGGCCAGGGCCCGCTCCAGGTCATTCTCTTCGACCACTTCCGCTTGTCGCCGCTCGATGGCGCGGGCCATGTCGGACAACGCGAGGGCGCCGACCGCGAACGTGAGCTCCTCGTGACTGGCGAAATGACGGTACGCGGCGCCCGCTGAGACACCCGCACGCCGGGTCGCCTCGCGGAGGGTCAACGCGGCGAGACCGCCTTCGCGAGCCAGCTCGACCCCTGCCCGTACCAAGGCAGCCCGAAGGTCACCGTGGTGGTAAGGGCGGGGTATTGCGTCCTGCACGACCCGAGCATAAGGTTTCGGAACACGCAATGTGAACACTGTCCACATATAGGAGGCGTCATGTCCATCTCGCTCGCTCCATACCTGAACTTCCCGCAAGGCAAGACTCGCGAAGCAATGACGTTCTACCAGTCGGTCTTCGGCGGCAAGCTCGACATCTCGACGTTCGGCGACTTCCACATGGAGGGCATGCCGGCCGACGGCGTCATGCACGCGATGCTCAGCACGGATGCGTTCACGTTCATGGCTTCGGACGCGATGCCCGGGTCCGAGGACCAGTGGGGCGGCACCCGTGTCTACCTCACGTTCTACGGCGACGACCTCGCCACGCTCAGCGGCTGGTTCGACGCGCTCGCCGAGGGTGGCAGTGTCGGAACGCCGCTCGAGAAGATGGTGTGGGGCGACACGTACGGAGTCCTCAAGGACAAGTTCGGGCTCGAGTGGATGTTCAACATCTCGGCGCCACAGTCGTAGTCGGGCCTCAGCAGAGCTCGTACGGCTCAGAGATAGGGCAGGACGAGGCCGGAGTAGCGCTCGGCCATCGTGCGTACGGTCTCGGCCGCAGACAGCGCCCAGATGGCCTCGTTGAAGATCTCGACCTCGATGTCGCCCGTGTAGCCGGCCTCGGCGACCCACCTCGTGATCGTCGGGAAGTCGATGAAGCCGTCACCGGGGAAGCCACGCGAGTTGAGGGTGTTGGCGGCGAGGGGGAGGGTCCAGTCGCAGATCTGGTACGACGAGATGCGCCCCTCGCGGCCGGCGCGCGCGATGCTGGCTTGGAGGTCGGGGTCCCACCAGACGTGGTACGTGTCGATGACGACGCCCACCGCGTCCGCAGGGTGGTCGGCGGCGATGTCCAGGGACTGCTTGAGGGTTGTGAGGACGCCGCGGTCGGCGGTGAACAGAGGGTGCATAGGCTCGAGCGCCAGGCGTACGCCCTTGTCAGACGCGTACGGGACGAGCTCGGCGATCCTGTCAGCCACCCGCTGTCGTGCCGCCACGAGGTTTTTGTCAGTGCCATCTGCTGGAGTGTGGGGCATGGACATCAGCTCGTACGCCGCCGGCAGCCCGCCGACGACCATGACGAGCTCAGACGTGCCCAGCGTCGCCGCTTCGTCGATCGCGAGGCGGTTGTCGGCCAGGGCCTTGCTCGCGGTCTCGTCGTCGCGGGCGGTGATGAAGCCGCCGCGGCAAAGGGTTGATACCCGGAGGCCCGCATCGCCGATGATCCTCGCCGCGGTCGCGGCACCGACCTCCTGCACACGGTCGCGCCACGGACCGATGGCACCCAGCCCCGCCGCCTGTGCCGCCGCGACGCACTGCGCCAGCGTGTACGGCCTGCAGGTGGCGGTGTTGAGGCTCAGGCGGTCCAGCGTTGCAGGACGGTCTGTCACAGCACTCGGCCCGTCCGGGGTCACAGCACGATCTCCGGCACGTCGAGCCGGCGGCCCTCGGCCGAAGACCGCATGCCGAGCTCCGCCAGCTGCACGCCACGCGCGCCCGACAACAGGTCGTACCGGTGCTTGCGTCCGCTCGCCACGTCGCGGATGAACTCCTCCCACTGCAGCTTGAAGCCGTTCTCCATGTCGGTGTCCGTCGCGTCGGACCACTGCGAGAGGTAGTTGTTGGGGTCCGGGAGGTCCGGGTTCCACGTCGGGGTCGGGGTGTCCGCCCGCGACTGGGTGACACAGCTGCGCAGCCCGGAGACGGCCGAGCCCAGCGTGCCGTCGATCTGGAACTCGACGAGTTCGCCGCGGTGCACGCGTACGTCCCAGCTGGAGTTCAGCTGCACCAGGATGTCTGCACCGTCGGGTGAGGCGACCTGGAAGATTCCGTACGCGGCGTCGTCGGCCGTCGCCTGGTACGCGGCGCCGTTCTCGTCGATGCGCTCCGGGATGTGCGTCGCCGTCTGCGTGTAGACGGTCTTGATCTCCCCGAGGAGGCCCTCGATCACGTAGTTCCAGTGCGGGTACATGTCGGTCGTCATGCCGCCCCCGTCCTCGGCGCGGTAGTTCCAGCTTGGGCGCTGCGCGGGCACGTCGGTGCCCTCCCAGACCCAGTAGCCGAACTCGCCGCGCATCGAGAGGATGCGCCCGAAGAAGCCCTCGTCGATGAGGCGGCGGAGCTTGACGAGCCCCGGCAGGTACAGCTTGTCGTGCACGACGCCGTCGATGATGCCGGCCTGGTTGGCGAGGCGGGCGAGCTCGATCGCCTGCTCTAGCGTCTCGGCGGTCGGCTTCTCCGTGAAGATGTGCCTGCCGGCGGAGATGGCCTTGCTGAGCGCGGTGAACCTGCGCGACGTGAGCTGTGCGTCGAAGTAGATGTCGATGTCGTCGGCCGTCATGCAGTTCTCGGTGTCGGTCGAGATGTGCTCGATGCCGTGCTCGGCGGCGATCTCGCGCAGCCGCGCCTCGTTGCGTCCGACCAGGACTGGCTCGACCTGTACGAGGGTGCCGTCCTCCAGCGTCACGCCCCCCTGGTCGCGGATCGGGAGGATAGAACGTACGAGATGCTGCCGGTAGCCCATGCGGCCCGTGATGCCGTTCATGGCGATCCGCAGAGTTCTGGTCAAGGCCGACTCCTTCGTCAATGGAATGCGCTTTCCAGCCTAGGGGGGAGGCGCTCGACGCGTCAAGCGGCCACGGGGGAGTCTCTCCCCGAGCGGTACAGGTGCTCTCGCCGAGGGGTACAGGTGCTCTCGCGGAGGGGTACAGGTGCTCTCGCCGAGGGGTACAGGGTGTCTCGGCGAGGGCTAGAGGGTCGAGTCGCGGAGGACGACCTCGTACTCCTGGGTAGCCGAGACGTCGGTGGATGCCTCGCCCAACGCGAGGCTGACAGCTATCTCGCCGATGCGCTCGAGCGGGACCCGTACCGTCGTGAGCGACGGCACGATGTCGCGCAGCGTGGGGATGTCGTCGAAACCGGCGACTCGTACATCGCCAGGCACGGCCACCCCGGCGTCGCGGGCGGCGGCGAGAGCACCGACAGCCATCACGTCGTTGACGGCGAAGACCACGTCGGGCCTCGCGCCGTCCGAGAGCAGCTCGGTCATCGCCGCGTACCCGCCGTCTCTCGTGAAATCGCCCTCCACGCGGGCGACGATCTCGCCGGTGCCTGCCAGCCCCTCGGCGAATCCCGCGGCGCGGTCGCGCGCGGTGAGGTGGTCATGCGGCCCGGTGAGGATCGCGTACGTACGGTGGCCGAGCCCGACGAGCGCTCGCGCGAGTGCCGCCGAACCCTCGCGGTTCGCGGGTGCGATGGCTGCGACATCGAGCACCCCCTGGCCAACGAGGGCAACCCCTGCACCCGTCGAGCGCCGGTAGTCGTCGATGGCCGACTGCAGCCCCAAGAGCAGGTCGGCGTTCGCGCGAAGACCGCCGACGATCACGAGCCCTTGCGAGCGATGACTCCGTGCGGCCTCCACGAGGCTGATCGTCTGCGCCAGATCATGATCAGCGATGCCGAGGATGACCGTGGACCCCGCTGCGCGCGCAGCCCGGGAGACGCCGGCGGCGACCGACGAGAAGTACGGGTCGGTGATGTCGTGGACGATGAGCGACAGCGTCGTCGAACGGCCACGCGCGATCGCCTGGGCGGCGGCGTTGGGCGCATACCTCAGCTCGGCTGCCGCAGCCATCACCCGTTCGCGGAGATCGGGATTGACCGTACGGTCCTTGCTGCCGTTGATCGCGCGGGACGCCGTCGACAGTGAGACGCCCGCCGCCTTGGCCACGTCGCTGAGTGTTACCACAGGCGCGACTGTACCGTCAGGTGGCAGATAGCTTGAGGTCAAGCATTAAAGTCGTGGCAACTCGGTTGCCTAGTGACGGGCGATTGTCGGGTGTCGTATGCTGAGCGCGCTCGGAAATCGCTTGCCGAGCGTACAGACGAGACAACGGAGTGGTTGTGTCAGACGAGATGTTCTCCGCTCGGATCGTGCCGGTGGTCGTCCTGCACGATGCCAAGGACGCCGAGCCGCTTGGCCGGGCCCTCATCGCCGGCGGCCTGCCCGTGGCCGAGGTCACGTTCCGTACGGCTGCTGCCGTCGAGTCGATTCGCGCCATGTCCGCGATCGAAGGGTTGATCGTGGGCGCCGGGACCGTCCTCAACCCCGCACAGGTCGAGCAGGCGCTCGAGGCGGGCGCGTCCTTCATCGTCAGCCCGGGCCTCCGCCGAGACGTCGTCTTCGCGGCCCAAGCCGCAGGCATCCCGGTGCTGCCGGGCGCGGTGACCCCTTCCGAGATCATGGCCGCCCAGGAGCTCGGGCTCGACACGGTGAAGTTCTTCCCGGCGAACGTGTACGGAGGTGCTGGGGCGATCAAGGCTCTGTCCGCCCCGTTCGGCGGCATGCGGTTCGTACCGACCGGCGGCGTCTCGGTGTCGAACCTCTCCGACTACCTCTCGCTCGGATGCGTACCCGCCGTCGGCGGCTCCTGGATGGTGCCGGTCGACGCGATCCGCGAAGGCGCGTTCGCCCAGGTCAGCGAGCTGTGCGCCGGCGCGGTCGCCGCGGCCGCCGCGATAGGGAAGTGAGGGCGGCCATGCAGCTGCGTCCAGCGGCCGAGTGCACGTACGACGCCGTCGCGCTCGGCGAGGTCATGCTTCGCCTCGACCCGGGCGAGGGTCGCATCCGTACCACCCGAACGTTCCAGGCATGGGAAGGCGGCGGCGAGTACAACGTCGTCCGCGGCCTGCGACGGGTCTTCGGCCTGCGCGGCGCCGTCGTCACCGCGCTGGTGGACAACGAGGTCGGCCGTCTCGTCGAGGACTTCATCCTCACCGGCGGCCTCGACACGTCGCACATCGTGTGGGTCGCGTCCGACGGCGTCGGCCGTACGGCCCGCAACGGCCTCAACTTCGTCGAACGCGGCTTCGGCGTGCGTGGGGCCGTCGGCGTGTCCGACCGCGGTCACACGGCGATCAGCCAGCTGAAGCCCGGCGACATCGACTTCGACCACCTCTTCGGCGAGCTCGGCGCGCGGTGGCTCCACACCGGTGGCATCTTCGCGGCGCTGTCCGAGTCGGCGGCGGAGGTCGCGATCGAGGCCGTGAAGGCGGCCCGCAAGTACGGCACCGTCGTCTCGTACGACCTCAACTACCGACCCAGCCTTTGGAAGGCGATCGGCGGCCAGGCGAAGGCGCAGGAGGTCAACAAGGCGATCGCCGCTGAAGTCGACGTCATGATCGGCAACGAGGAGGACTTCACCGCGGCCCTCGGCTTCGAGGTGGAGGGCGTCGACGAAGGCCTCACGCAGCTGCCGGTGGAGCAGTTCGGCGCGATGATCGAACGCGTTTCGAAGGCGTACCCCAACTTCCAGGTCATCGCGACGACCATGCGGGCCGTACGTTCGGCGACCGTCAACGACTGGGGCGCCCTCGCGTGGTCCGCCGGGAGCGGCCTCGTCCAGGCGACCCAGCGCGACGGGCTCGAGATCCTCGACCGTGTCGGTGGTGGCGACTCGTTCGCCTCGGGCCTTGTGTACGGGCTGTTGTCGGGCGAACCGCTGGATCGCGCCGTCAACCTCGGCGCCGCCCATGGCGCGCTCGCGATGACGACGCCCGGCGACACCTCGATGGCGACCAAGGCCGAGGTCCTCAAGCTCGCCAGCGGAGGCTCCGCTCGCGTCGACCGCTGACATTGTCAGAGCCCGCTCATAGGGTGTCGCCATGACACTGCGTTGGTACACCGTCGTCGTCGACGCCCATGACGTGGCATCGCTGGGCCGCTGGTGGGCGGAGACGCTCGACTACGTCATCGTCTTCGAGGCGAAGGACGAGATGGCGATCATCCCGAAGTGGATGCCGATGGATCCCGCGCCCGATCTCGACGCGTTCCTGCGTGCCGGGCAGGGCATGGTGTTCGTGCCCGTGCCGGAGGCCAAGACCGTCAAGAACCGCCTCCACATCGACCTCGCCCCGCACACCAGCCAGGACCGCGAGGCCGAGATCGCCAGGCTCATCGAGCGCGGCGCGACAAGGGTCGACATCGGCCAGAGCCCTGACGTCGGCTGGACGGTCATGGCCGACCCCGAGGGCAACGAGTTCTGCGTCCTGAGCAGCCGAGACCGCTGACCAGGATCGTCATTCCGGTACCTGACGTCAGGAGGGGCGCGGGTCGTGCCACTCGTGGGCTACGACGAGGCCTTCGTCATCCACGTGGACCACGAGGGCGGTCCCGGGGGTCATGGGGTGCGGCTCGAGCTCGACGCCGGCGATCATGGCCGGCAGTACCGGCCGGTGTCCGCAGACGACCGTCCCCGTACGTGTCGCGCCCGACTTCACCATCAGCTTCCGTACGTACCTCTGTACCCCCGCCAGGT
The DNA here is from genome assembly GCA_017882655.1 of Propionibacteriales bacterium. Taxonomy (GTDB): domain Bacteria; phylum Actinomycetota; class Actinomycetes; order Propionibacteriales; family Propionibacteriaceae; genus Fen-668. Next base: position 1,506 of record JADGPB010000083.1, on the reverse strand, counting down.
GCTCCTCGCCGATCTCCTCGCTGAGGAGGCTGACGGGCTTCACGGTCAGCTTCGCGCTCTTCGCGTACGGCTCCAGCGTCTGGACGCACCTCGCTGACGTGGAGCTCTTGAGCAGCCCGATCCCGTACGCGCCGAGCAGGTCGACGAGGTTGGACGCCTGCGCTCTGCCCTTCGGGTCGACCGGCCGCTTGCTGTCTTCGCCCGACCAGTCCTTGCGCAGCGTCGCCTTCGCGTGCCGCAGCACGACGAACGCCGTCGTCTCCGGCATCGCGAGCGCCTCCTCGAGGACGGCGCTCTCGTCGAGGTACGTCAACCGCTCGCGCGCCTGCGCGATCGGTACCCACTCGACCTCGTCGACCTCGTGGTCAGGGCGCCGTGCGGTCTCCGACATCGCGTAACCCACCCAGAAGTGGACGACCTTGGGGCCCTTGATGACGCGGTACGAGATGTCCGACAGCGGCGCACCCAGCCTGATGCGGACCCCTGTCTCCTCCTCCACCTCGCGGACGGCCGCCGCGTACGCGGGTTCCCGCTTCTCGAGCTTGCCCTTCGGCAGGGACCAGTCGTTGTACGCCGGCCGGTGCACGAGCGCGACCGCGCGCCGAATGCCGACCCCGCGCAGCACCACAGCGCCCGCGGACCTGATCGGCCGGGTGGGCGTCTCTTTCATACTTGTCCGCGGCGCTGGCTTATCACGGAGATCAGGTGAGCCTGCATGTCCAGCAGAGGCCGCCCGTCGGCGTTGGTGGTCTTCTTCTCCCATCCGTCGGGACCCAGCCACCACGACGCCGTACCATCATCGAACGCGAGCCGGAACAGCTCCTCGATCTGGGCGATGTGCGGCTCGTTGGTGAGCTGTACGAGGACCTCGACGCGTCGGTCGAGGTTGCGGTGCATGAGATCGCTCGAGCCGATGCCGACGTGTGGCTTGCCGCCGTTGGCGAACCAGAACAGCCGGCTGTGCTCGAGGAACCGGCCCAGGATGCTCCGTACTCGCAGGTTCTCGCTCAGACCCGGCACACCGGCCTTCAACCCGCAGATGCCACGTACCCACAGATCCACCGGTACGCCCGCGTTCGACGCCCGGTACAGCGCGTCGATGACGCCCTCGTCGACGATCGAGTTGACCTTGATCCGCACCCCCGACGCGATCCCCGTCCGGTGGTTTTCGATCTCGTTCTCGATCATCTCGAGCAGACCCCGGCGGATGCCTTGAGGGGCGACCAACAACCGTCGGTAGGTGGTCCCCTGCGTGATGCCGGACAGGTGGTTGAACAGCCTGGCGACGTCCTCGGTGATGACGGCGTTCGAGGTGAGCAGGCCCATGTCCTCGTACATCCGCGCGGTCTTCGGGTTGTAGTTTCCGGTCCCGATGTGGGCGAAGCGGCGAAGGGTGTCGCCCTCATCACGTACCACCAGCGACAGCTTGCAGTGCGTCTTGAGCCCGACCATCCCGTACACGACGTGGACGCCGGCCTTCTCCAGCTTGCGGGCCCACGCGATGTT
>JADGPB010000082.1 GCA_017882655.1 Propionibacteriales bacterium | reverse complement strand
GAGGATCGCGACCACGAACGCCACGACGTCCTGCTGGGGCTTCAGGACCGGGACGCCCGAGATCAGGAACTGCAGGCCGACGAGCACGACGACGCCGACGAGGAAGCTGGCCAGCAGGAAGCGCCAGCGCACGCCCGGCGTCACCGACCAGAGCCAGGTCGCGCGCCGACGGTGCAGGAGGCGCAGCAAGCCAGCGGCGACCAGGATCGCCGAGCAGATCGCCAGGTTGGCGGCGACGAGGCCCGCGACCGTCTCGAATGCGCTGCTGCGCGTCGCGTAGTCCGCCAAGGTGCCCGGTCTGCCCTCGAGCAGCCAGCCCAACCACTCGACGAACAGGTTCACCGATGTCGAGGCGATGCTGTAGCCGGCGACCCCGATGACGAGCGCGAGGATGCCGAAGAAGCGCACGGACGCCTGATCAGGCTCGATCCCGCGGCCCAGGAGCGCCAGCGGGTAGCGGCTCCCAGGTTCAGGGAGGGTCCAGCGGCCGTCAGCTGTCGGCACCGGCGTCCTCGACGACGACGTTGTCCAGGGTGCCGATCTGGTCGATCTCCACCTCGACGTGCTGGCCGGGGGTCATGGGACCCACGCCGGCCGGTGTGCCGGTCAGGATCACGTCGCCGGGCAGGAGCGTGACGAACGACGACACGTACGAGACGAGCGTGGCCACGTCGCGCACCATGAGGCTGGTCTTCGAGTCCTGCACGAGTGCCCCGTCGAGGCGCGTACGGATCTCGAGGTCGCCCACCTCGTCGAGCGTCAGATGCGTGACGATCCACGGGCCGAGCGGGCAGAAGGTGTCGTAGCCCTTGGCCCTGGTCCACTGCCCGTCGGAGTTCTGCAGGTCGCGCGCCGTGACGTCGTTGGCGACGGTGTACCCGAAGATGACTTCCGCCACGCGGTCCAGCGGTACGTCGCGGCAGATCCGGCCGATGACGACCGCCAGCTCGCCCTCATAGTGCAGGTTGGACGTGGTCGCGGGACGCACGATCGCCTCACCCGGACCGATCACCGACGTGTTCGGCTTGAGGAACACCAGCGGCTCGTCCGGAACCACATTGCCCAGCTCTGCGGCGTGCGCGGCGTAGTTGCGGCCGATGCCGACGACCTTCGACCGCGGGATGACCGGCGCCAGTAGCCGTACGTCGCTCAGCAGGTGACGCTCCCCCGTGTAGTTCACGGGGCCGGCCAGCGGGTCGGAGGTGAGATTGGCGACGCTGTCGGGATGCTCCCCGCCGTCCGCAGCCAGCTCAACCGCGCCGAACTGGATCTGGTCACCGACGACGTAGCGGGCGATTCGCATTCAGGACTCCTTCATCTGGTTGCACAGGCAGCCTAGGAGATGGCGCTGCCTGGTGGACGCACGGATCAGCGCAGCAGCTCGCGAGGACCTGCGCCCTCGCCGCCATGCCCGCGTCCCCAGCGCTCGTAGAACCTTTCGCGACGTGCGACGAGCGAGCCCATACCCACGGTTCCCGTGACGACGACGAGCGGATAGCCGGGTAAGGCGAGTGACCCGATCCGGTTGCGGATCGACCCGATGCCCTTGCCCAGCCGGTCGGTGTCGATGCCCCAACCGACCGGGACGATCAGCAACACCCTCCCTGCCACGCCTTCGACGGAGAGGTGGATGGTGTCGGACTCCGGGACCGCGTCGCGCAGGTCGAGGGTCACGTTGCTCATGTTGGGCGCGGCCGTGATGTACGGCGGGACTAGCCAGCGGCCACGACGGCTCTCGCTGGACCACGTGGCGCTCAGCCGCAGCGGGTCAGCCGGATCGTAGCCCGGCGCCTGCCTCCGTACGGGCTGAGGCTTCGGCCCGATCGGAGACACGTCTCGCTGCCCCGGACGCGGCAGCAGCGGCCATTGCTCAGGACCGTTGACCATGGTCAGAGGCTACCCCGCGATGAGTCACACGTGAGCCGGAGCGAGAACGGCGATCCCGTACAGGTAGGCATCCGCCAGCGCCTCGTACGACGCCTCGATCACGTTGCTGCCCACGCCCACGGTCGTCCAGTTGCGGCCCTCCATGCGCGTGTCGATGAGGACACGCACGATCGCATCCGTGCCGTGGCCCGTGTCGAGGATGCGGACCCGGTAGTCGACGAGCTCGAACCGGGAAGCGATGGGGAACGCCAGCTCCAGCGCTGTGCGCAACGCCATGTCGAGGGCGTTCACAGGGCCGTTCCCGTCACCGGCGAAGAGCCGAGACGGTTCGCCCTTGGTCGAGACCCGCAGGATCGCTTCGCTGAGGTCGCTCTGATCGCAGAACACACGCCACTGCTCGACGTCGAAGGGACGCTCGAGCTGGCCGAGCTCGTCCCGAAGCAGGAGGTCGAAGGAGGCATCGGCCGCCTCGTACGAGTAGCCCTGGGCCTCGCGGTCCTTGATCTTGTCGGTCACGCGCGCGGCGGTCTCGCGGTCGGACAGGTCGTGGCCGAGCTGCTCGCCCTTGATCTGGATGTTCGCGCGACCGGCCATGTCGGAGATCAGCATGCGCATGTTGTTGCCGACCTCGGTCGGGTCAGCGTGCTGGTAGAGCATCTCGTCGACCTTGATCGCCGAGGCGTGCAGGCCGGCCTTGTGCGCGAAGGCCGAAGTGCCGGTGTACGGCTGACGGGCCTGCGGTGACTGGTTCGCGATCTCGGCGATGGCGTGTGAGATCCGGGTGAGGTCGCGCAGCGCCTGCGGCGTGACGAGCGGCCAGCCGAACTTGATCTGCAGGTTCCCGATGAGGGTCACGAGATCAGCGTTGCCCGTGCGTTCGCCGTAGCCGTTCATCGTGCCCTGGACGTGCATGGCGCCCGCCTCGACGGCGGCGATGGTGTTGGCCACGGCACAACCCGTGTCGTTGTGGCAGTGGATGCCCAGGTCGACGCCGATCGCGGAGGCCGCGCTCACCACTTCGCCCATCCAGCTCGGCAGCATGCCGCCGTTGGTGTCGCACAGCACGACCACCTCGGCGCCCGCCTCCGCCGCGGTGCGGACCACATCCAGCGCGTACTCGGGGTTGCTGCGGTAGCCGTCGAAGAAGTGCTCGGCGTCGACGAAGACACGCTTGCCCTGGGCCTTGAGGTACGTCACGGTGTCGCGCACCATGCGGAGGTTCTCCTCCAACGTCGTGCGAAGGGCGTCGGTGACGTGACGGTCGTGCGACTTCGCGACGATGCAGATGACGGGCGTCTGGGCGTCGACAAGGGCCTGTACCAACGGGTCCTCGGATGCCTTCATCCCGACCCGGGCGGTCATGCCGAACGCCACGAGCGTCGCGTGCTTGAGAGTGAGGCTGTTCGCGGCCTCGGCGAAGAACGCGGTGTCGTTCGGGTTCGCGCCCGGCCAGCCACCCTCGATGAACGTCACGCCGAGCTCGTCGAGCAGCGAGGCGATCCGCAGCTTGTCGGACACCGAGAGCCGCAGGCCCTCCTGCTGCGCGCCGTCGCGCAGTGTGGTGTCGAAGACCTGGAAGTTCTCGGGGACGGTGTGCACCGGGCTCATCTCAACCTTCGTTTCGATCAGTGGCGCGGCGGGACGAGGCTGCGCCCCGCTGCGTTGGTCCTCGAATTCTCAACCGAATTGTCGGGATTCCGAACGGCATCCCGACACGTGGGACGGCGTCTCACGTTGTACGTTGAGATGTGCGGCCCGTATGTCGGGGGACGACCAGGCTGCCAAGGAAGGGGCTTGACGTGAAGGTGTTCACCGAGGCGGTCACCGCATCCGCCACGCTGACCGCGTACATCCAGGATCGCAGCGACGAGCTGTCGAACGCGACCGTACGGCCGGCAATGCTCGTACTTCCCGGCGGCGGCTATGCGTTCTGCTCGGACCGTGAGGCGGAGCCGATCGCACTGGCGTACCTCGCGGAAGGCTTCAACGCGTTCGTCCTGCGCTACGCCGTGGGTCCTGACGCCCCGTGGGAGCAGTCGTTTGCGGACGGACGCGCGGGGCTGGCGTGGGTACGGGAGCACGCCGTCGAGCTCGACATCGACCCGACGAAGGTCGCGGTCGTGGGCTTCTCGGCTGGCGGCCACCTGGCGACGAGCCTTGGCACCGCCTCCGACGACCGCCCGGACGCGCTCGTACTCGGCTACCCGGTGACGCTGGCCGAGTTCGGCCCGGTGATGGGCAAGGAGGTCCCCGACACCCCGGCGGCCGTCACCAAGGACACTCCCCCGACGTTCCTGTTCAGCACGTACGCGGACGCGCTGGTGCCGATCCGCAACAGCCTGGCGTTCCTCACCGCGCTCGCCGAGCACGAGGTGCCGTTCGAGTCGCACATCTACGTCGTCGGCGCCCACGGACTCAGCCTCGCCAAGCCGCTGACGGCCAACGGTCAGGGAGCCATGACCGACGACGTCGTCGCCCAGTGGCTACCCGACTCCGTTCGCTTCCTCCACCGTGTCTTCGGCGACTTCGCCGTCGACGGTCCCGCGGCGACGTTCCAGGACCTCACCGCACGGCGTCAGCCGGGCCTGGACATGCCTCTGAGGAACCTTCTGGAGGATGCACGTGCTGTCGCCGTCGTCGAAGCGCACCTGCCCGGGGTGACCACGGGTCTGCGTCAGAACCCGATCGCGCTGGGCTTCTCGCTGCGCGAGGTGGCCAAGCACACGCCCGACTTCGCCGACCCCGAGACCCTGGCCGCGCTGGAAGCGGACCTGGTCGCGCTGAACGGCTGACCGAGGGGCGAGGACTTCAGCAGACCTTGTGGCGCCAGGAGTACGGGTCGTCGCCCCGCCCGTACTGGATGTCGAGCAGCCGGTTGCGGATGGCCATCGTCGAGGTGCCCTGCTGCTGCGTGACGAACAGCGGGTCGATCCCTTCGAGGTGGAACCGGCCGATCGGCGTGACGACCGCGGCCGTGCCGCACGCGAACGCCTCGACGACCTTGCCGGACTGCACGCTCTCCACGAGCTCGTCGAGGGCGACGGGGCGGACCTCGGCGCCGAGCCCGAGCTCGGGCGCGAGCGTGAGGATCGAGTCGCGGGTGATGCCGTCGAGGATCGTTCCCGAGGTGGGCGGCGTGAGCAGCCGGCCGTCGTCGGTGACCAGGAAGATGTTCATCCCGCCCAGCTCCTCGAGCCAGGTGTGGGTGGTGGCGTCGGTGAACAGCACCTGGCCGCAGCCGTGCTCGTACGCCTCCTTCTGCGCGATGAGGCTGGACGCGTAGTTGCCGCCGCATTTCGCGGCGCCCGTGCCACCGGTCCCGGCCCGGCTGTACGTGGTGGTGACCCAGATGTCGACGGGCTTAACTCCCCCGTCGAAGTACGGACCGACAGGGCTGGCGATGACCGCGTACCGCACGGTCTCGGCCGGCCGCACACCCAGGAAGTTCTCGTCCGCGAACATGAACGGCCGCAGGTACAGGCTCATCTCGCCCTCGCCGTTGGGCACCCAGCGCTCGTCGGCGATGACCACGTTCCGTACGGAGGTCATGAAGTCCTCCTCGGGCAGCGTCGGCAGCCCAAGGCGCTCCGCGCTCCGGATGAGGCGCCGCGCGTTCATCTCGGGACGGAACAGCCAGACGGAACCGTCGGCATGCCGGTACGCCTTGAGGCCCTCGAAGACCTCCTGTGCGTAGTGGAGGACGGCGCCAGCCGGGTCGATGGCGAACGACGTGTACGGGCCGGTCGAGTCCTCGCCCCAGCCGGTGTCCTTGCGCCACGTGGCGAGGGCCATGTGGTCGGTGAAGTAGCGGCCGAAACCGGGATCGGCCAGGCGTTCCTCGATGACGGCACCCAGTGCAGGCGACGGGTGGATCGTGACGGGGAACGCGAGGGCCATGGATCGGAAACTACCAGTGTCGGCGGACTCCTGAGATGACCGATCACAGGGTGTGAGGCAGTCGCTAGGCTCGCGGATCGTGACGACACAGACGATCGCGGTGATTGGCGGAGACGGCATCGGTCCGGAGGTGGTTGCCGAGGGGCTCAAGGTGCTCAAGGCGGTCGCTGGCGAGGACGCGTTCCGCTTCGACATGTACGACCTGGGCGCCGAGCGCTGGCAGCGTACGGGCGAGGTGCTCACCGACGACGACCTCGCGAAGCTGGCCACGGCAGACGCCATCCTGCTCGGCGCTGTCGGTGCCGCGCCGGGATCCAAGTCCGTACCGTCGGGGCTCTTGGAACGTGGTCTGCTGCTGAAGCTCCGGTTCGCGTTCGACCATGCGGTCAACCTGCGGCCGTCGAAGCTGTACCCGAATGTCCCGACGCCGCTCGCTCCGAGCATCGTCGAGGGCAAGCTGATCGACTTCGTGGTCGTGCGCGAGGGCACCGAAGGGCTGTACTGCGGCAACGGCGGCGTCGTACGTCAGGGCACGCCGAACGAGATCGCGACCGAGGTCAGCATCAACACCGCGATGGGTGTCGAGCGGGTCGTACGGGATGCGTTCGTACGGGCCGCGGCGCGGCGCGGCAAGCTGACGCTGGTCCACAAGCACAACGTGCTGGTCAACGCCGGCGGGCTGTGGAACCGGATCTTCCAGGCGGTCGCGACCGAGTTCCCGAGCGTGACGACCGACTACCTGCACGTCGATGCGGCGACGATCGCACTCTGCACGAACCCTGATCGCTTCGACGTCATCGTCACCGACAACCTGTTCGGCGACATCCTGACCGACGAGGCCGCGGCGATCACCGGCGGCATCGGACTTGCGGCCAGCGCGAACATCAACGTCGACGGTACGTACCCGTCGATGTTCGAGCCCGTCCATGGCTCCGCTCCCGACATCGCCGGCCAGGGCATCGCCGACCCGCGCGCCGCGATCCTGTCTGTCGCGATGATGCTCGAGCACCTGGGTCGTACGGATGAGGCGCAGGCGATCCAGACGGCCGTCGAGGCGGACATCGTCGCGACCGGTGCTGCCAAGCGGTCGACCACCCAGGTCGGCGACGCCATCGTGGCGGCGCTGGGGTGACGATCCCGCTGCGACCGTCGTCGGGTGGCGACGTCGGGCCCGGGGCGCCGAGCGCGTACGACCGGATGGGCGGCCACGACACGTTCGTACGGCTGGTGGCCGCGTTCTATCGCGGCGTCGCGTCCGATGAGCCGCTTCGTGGGCTGTACCCGGAGGAGGACCTCGGTCCTGCCGCCGGAAGGCTGACGATGTTCCTCGAGCAGTACTTCGGCGGTCCCAACACCTACTCCGAGCAGCGCGGCCACCCGAGGCTCCGGATGCGCCACGCGGGGTTCGCCGTCACGCCCACCCAGCGCGACCGCTGGCTGAAGCACATGCTCGCTGCGTGCGACGAGATTGCGCTCCCGGAAGCCGAAGACACCGAGCTCCGCTCGTACCTCACGTACGCCGCCACCTTCATGCTCAACGCAAAGGACTGACGCCCGGAGCTGCCGGTCCAGGCGTCTGACCCCGCTCGCGACTCCGATGCACCCCCGGATCGTACGACCACATTCGCCGGGAATACAGTTCCCGCATGCCACCCCTCGGCGACGATTCACCTACCTGGGACGTACTGCCGATTCCCAACCGGGACGAGGAAATCGACCAGTACCGTCCTCCGGCGAAAGATCGCCTGGATCCCATCACGTTGGCGGGAAGGCCCGAAACCGGACCCGAGATAGCGATGCACCTCACCAGGGCGGCCTTTGTCGCCCTGCTCGTGGGCGCCCCGCTGGCGAGTCTGGGTCCGCGCACCGTGGGCTGGTACGTGCTGACGGCCGCTGTGATGGTGGCCATCGTCCTCGTGAGGTTCGTCCTCATCGTTCGCCGCCCCCCAGCGGGCCGGCCCGAGGTCACGGTGAACTCGGAAGGGCTGACCGTGACCGATGTCCATGGCATCACCCGCAGAGCCGCCTGGTCGGACGCCGGCAACCTTTACCTCGGCTTGTATTCGCCACGCAAGGTTCGCGAGCTGTACGTGACCTGGGTCGAGTCGACCGGCGAGCACGTCGTCAACAACCTCGGACACGCGCTGGACCTAGAGGAAGTCCGCTCGGCGCTTCTCGCGCGCGCTCCGGAGAGTGTGAGCCTCCGGCTCGGAGCCCGACGAGCGTACGGCGACGACTGATCCACTCTCGCCGTCGGCCTGGTCCTCATCGAGGGGTCGTTTCGTGTCGCGACACGCCTTACCGGCCGGGCGCGTCGTGGCCGCTCGACGGTCCCGGACGCACGCGACCAACCAATCCCCCCACTCGAGGAGTCACGAACCGCGCCGAGGAGGAGTGCTCCTGGGCGGGTCGTGACCCCTCGTCCGAGGGTGGGTGGAGCGCTACACCACGTCGTCGCGGTGCTCGACGACCGCCGTGTGCTTGGTGCGGGTGGCCTGGGTGTTGAGGACCAGTCCGAGGATGATGGCGAGCACGCCGGCGCCCATGCAGATGTAGCCGACAATGCTGAGGTCGACCCCCGGCACGTTGTCGCGTACCGCGAAGCTCAAGATGGCGCCCACCACCAGCAGCGCGATGCCAACTCCGATTCCCATGATGGTCCCCTTCGTCGTCTATCGGGCCAGTACCCGATCGCGACGGCGCGGAAACCCGCACTACGTCCCGTGATGTTGACGCTACCCGGAGCAGGAAAC
>JADGPB010000081.1 GCA_017882655.1 Propionibacteriales bacterium | reverse complement strand
CTCGTGGGTCTTCGCGGTGCGGGCAGGGAGTGAGGAGAGCTGAGTGTGCACAACGTCATCCTTCCAGCCCGGACCTAAGCCGTCACGACTCTGGAAGCCCGGCCTCAGAGGGCCGCAGCGACCTCCGTGGCCTGGCGGATCGCTCGCGCCGCGTCCAGCTCGGCAGCGGTGTCGGCGCCGCCGACAAGGTCGACCGGGACACCGGCGGCCCGCAGCCCGGCGTACAGCTCCCGCTGCGGCTCCTGGCCCGTGCACACGACGACGGTGTCGATCTCGAGCAACATCGGCTCGCCGTCGACCGTGAGGTGGAGCCCGGCATCGTCGATCCGCTCGTACGTGGCGCCGCGAACCATCCTCACCCCCCGCTGTGCGAGGACGGCCCGGTGGATCCAGCCCGTCGTGCGACCGAGTCCCGCACCGACGGCGGTAGTCCTGCGTTGGACGAGGTGGACGAGCCGGGCCGCGGCCTCTGGCTGCGGCGGGACGAGCCCGCCGGGCGCGGAGTACGACGGGTCTATGCCCCACTGGGCGTAGAAGTCGGCGACGTCGTCGGGGTTCTCGGAGGGCGGGGCCGTGAGGTACTCGGCGACGTCGATGCCGATGCCGCCGGCGCCCATGATCGCGACCCGGTGCCCGACCGGGACGTGGTCGCGGAGCACCTGCTGGTACGTCACGACGCTGGGATGGTCGATGCCCGGCACGTCCGGCACCCTCGGCGTGACGCCGGTGGCCAGCACGACGTGATCGAACGCAGCGAGGTCCTCCAGACCGGCCCGCACCCCCGTCCGTACCTCGACGCCGACATCCACGAGCTCACTGGCGAAGTACCGCACCGTCTCGCCGTACTCCTCCTTCCCCGGGATCTGCCGCGCCAGCCTGAACTGCCCGCCGATCTCGTCGTCGGCCTCGAAGAGCGTCACAGCGTGGCCACGGCGGGCGGCGGTCGTCGCGGCCGCGAGCCCGGCCGGGCCAGCACCGACGACGGCGACGGTACGAGGGGTGGTGACGGGTGAGATCGTCAGCACCGTCTCGTGGCACGCACGGGGGTTGACCAGGCACGAGCCGACGAGACCCGCGAACGCTCGGTCGAGGCACGCCTGGTTGCAGGCGATGCAGGTGTTGATGCGGTCAGGCCGACCGGCAGCGGCCTTGGCCAGGAGCTGCGGGTCGGCGAGGAACGGCCGGGCCATGGAGACGAGGTCGGCCTGTCCCGCGGCAAGGATCGCCTCGGCGACGTCGGGGGTGTTGATCCGGTTCGCCGCTACCACGGGGATCGTCACCGAGGCGCGCAGAGCTGCCGTCACGCCCGCGAACGCGCCACGTGGCACGCTGGTGGCGATCGTGGGGACCCGCGACTCGTGCCAGCCGATCCCGGTGCTGATGATCGTCGCGCCGGCATCCTCGACCGCCTGGGCGAGGAGCCGCACCTCGTCCTGGCTCTGCCCTCCCTCGACGAGGTCGAGCATCGAGAGCCGGTAGACGACGAGGAACGCCGGGCCGACCCGCTCGCGCACGGCCCGTACGACCTCGACCGGCATCCGCATCCTGGCCTCGTACGGGCCGCCCCACTCGTCGGTGCGCCGGTTCGTACGCGTCGCGAGGAACTGGTTGAGCAGGTACCCCTCCGACGCCATGATCTCGACGCCGTCGTAGCCCGCGTCGCGAGCAAGGGCGGCGCACCGGGCGAAGTCGTCGATCGTGCGGCGCACGTCGTCGTCGGTGAGCTCGCGCGGCGCGAACGGGGTGATCGGCGCCTGCAGCGGGCTCGGAGCGACGGCGTCGGGGTGGAGCGCGTACCGGCCGCTGTGAAGGATCTGCAAGCAGATCAGGCCGCCCGCGGCGTGGACGGCGTCGGTGACGACCCGGTGCTGGCCTGCCTCGGCCGGTGTCGTGAGCGTGGCACCCGAGGGGTGCAGGCGGCCCTCGGCGTTCGGCGCGAGGCCGCCGGTGACGATGAGGCCCACGCCCGCGGCGGCGCGCTCGGCGTAGAAGGCAGCGAGCCGTACGAAGCCGTCCGGCGCCTCTTCCAGACCCACGTGCATCGACCCCATGACCACGCGGTTCTTCAGGGTCACGAACCCGAGGTCGAGCGGGGCGAACAGGTGGGGGTACGGCGTCATCGCGTCATCGTAAGGGCTCAGCTGCAGCCCTCGACCGTGCGACTCCGTACCGCGCTGTTGGATGTGGGCTGCTGTGCTGGCGTGCGGCGTGGCAGAGTGACCCTCATGAGTGAAGAGACGACCGAGCCCGAGGCCATCGATCCCAAGGAGGCCATGCGGCTCGCGCTGGAGGCCAAGAAGGGCAAGGAGTCGTCGGGCGAGCAGCACGCGCAGGGCAGCAAGGTCGCGGGCGGACCTCACCGCGCCGCCGCCGGCAAGCGCGAGTTCCGCCGCAAGTCCGGAGGCTGAGCCCTTGATTCGACCCCGCTGATTGCAGTGGCACGCGGGGTGCGGGAGGATGCGGGCCAACGGCCGAGCAGACAGTCGGCCGTGCCCGTCTCGAGGAGGACTCCGTGGCTGACAAGCCGACCGTAGCGCTGGGAATCGACATCGGCGGAAGCGGCATCAAGGGTGCCCCCGTCGACCTGGTCACCGGCGAGTTCCTCGAGGACCGGTGCAAGATCTCGACGCCGTCGAAGTCGACGCCGGAGGCAGTCGCGGCGGTCGTCGGCGAGATCGCCAAGCAGTTCCTCCACACTCTGCCGGCCGACGCGCCCATCGGCGTGACGATCCCCGGCATCGTCCGTCACGGTGTCGTGAAGTCCGCCGCCAACATCGACAAGTCGTGGATGAACTGCAACGGCGAAGAGCTCTTCTCCAAGGTGCTCGGCCGTCATGTCCACCTCGTCAACGACGCCGACGCGGCGGGCGTCGCCGAGCTGCGGTACGGGGCGGCGAAGGGTAAGGACGGCCTCGTCATCCTCACAACCCTTGGCACGGGCATCGGGATCGCGCTGCTGTACGACGGCGTGCTGATCCCCAACGCCGAGCTCGGCCACCTCCAGCTCAACGGCTTCGATGCCGAGACCCGCGCTGCGGCATCGGTGAAAGACCGGGAAGGCTTGACGTACGAGCAGTGGGCCACCGAGCGCCTCCAGCCGTACTACTCGTTCCTCGAGTTCCTCTTCTCCCCAGACCTCTTCGTCGTGGGCGGAGGCGTGAGCCGCAAGGCAGAGAAGTTCCTGCCCCTGCTCCACCTCGAGACCCCCATCATCCCCGCCACCCTCAAGAACGCAGCCGGCATCATCGGCGCCGCGGCGTTGGCCGCGGACTGACGCACACCCCTCCCTCGGCGAGAGACTCTGTACCCCTCCGCGAGAGCACCTGTACCCCTCGGCGAGAGCACCTGTACCTACACGTGGCTCTGCGGGAGGCGAGACCTGCGGGCGGTCGAGGGCGGCCGATGGATCCTGGGAGCGCTCCGTGCAGCACGTACTCCGCCTCCCCCGGACTCGCTCGGCACCCCGGTGTGCGAGATACGGTTTCATAACCAGCGGTTCGGTTGGAACCCCGGCGTGACAAGCCTGTGCGACAGTTTGTAGGTGTTCGCCACCGTCGGCCGCCTCACGACCAGGCACCCGTTCATCGTCATCGCCGTGTGGCTGGTGCTGACGATTACGTCGGCGGCCCTAGCGATCGTGGGCGTGGGCGGGCAGGGGGTCTTCGACAAGCTCGAGCCGTCCGATCCGCGCGTGCCGGGCAGCGGGTCTGAGCAGGCGAGCGTGATCCTCGACAACTCAGCCGGTGGCTCGACCGTACGGCTCCTCGTGCAGGGCGTGGACATCACGAACACGGCGCAGATGGTCAAGCTGGCTCCGGCGATGGCCACCGCCCGTACCGATCTGACGGCCATCTCGGGCGTCAGGACCGTGGTCGATCCCTGGGCGATATCGCCTCCGGACCCGAGGATCCTGCCGTTCATCGCCACGGACGGAAAGGGCTTCGTCGTACAGGTCCTGCTCGCCGACGGACTCTCGTCCGACGAGGATCGCGTCGCGAGCGATGCCGTGACGACACGCCTTCGTACGTTCGGCTCCGACGTCAGCGCGGCCATCCCCAGCGCGACGGCCATCGCGTCGAGCAACCACCTCATCTTGCGCTCGATCAACGACGTGATGGAGAGCGACCTCGTTCGGGCCGAGGCCGTCTCGTTGCCGATCTCCCTGGTCGTCATGGTGCTGGTCTTCGGCGGCCTGCTCGCCGCCGGGATGCCGATCATCGGCGCGATCGCGTCGATCCTCGGTGGCTTCGGTGCGGTGCTCGCCCTGTCGTACGTGATAACGCTCGACTCGGTCACCGTCAACGTCGTCACCGTCATCGGGCTCGGCCTGTCCATCGACTACGGGCTGCTCATCGTGTCGCGCTTCCGCGAGGAGCTGACATTGGCGGGCGCGGGCCTCACTGGTGGGCCAAGCCGCCACGACCCCCTCGTACAGCTCGCTGTGCGTCGTACGGTCTCCACCTCCGGTCGTACGGTCGCGTTCTCAGCACTGACGATTGCGGCCTCCGTGCTCGGCCTGCTCGCGATGTCGCCGACGATCCTGCGTGGCATCGGCGTGGCGGCCGCGAGCGTCGTACTGCTGGCGCTGTTCTCCGCGATCACGCTGCTTCCGGCCGTGCTCACACTGTTCGGGCGGCGTTTCGCGCACGCGAGCGTGCTGCGGCGCGTCCCCGGTTTCGGGACGCTCCTGCGCATCCTGGGCGACGCGTCGAAGGACGAGGGCGCGTTCTCGAAGCTCGCCACCTGGGTTCAGCGCCGCTCGTGGTGGATCATCGCGGGCGTCCTGGTCCTGCTCGCCCTTGCGATCCTCCCCCTGGGCGGCCTCCAGCTGCGCAACAGCGGCCTCGACCTGCTGCCGAAGGGCAGCGAACAGCGGTCGTACTTCAACACCCTCGACGACTCGTTCCCCTACCTCGCAGCGGCCCACGCGTTCGTCGTCACGCAGACCGATCCCGGCACCGCGGGCCTCGCCACCCTGTCGGCGAAGATCGCGGCGCTCGACCACGTGAAGAGCGTCGATGCGCCCTTCGCGCTGAAGGACGGCCACGTCCTCCTGCAGGTACGGTTCGACCTCGCCGACGCCGGCGGCAAGGACGCCACGACAGTAGTCAAAGGCATCCGGGGCCTCGACCCGACGCTCATGGTCGCCGGCGAGGCGGCCGGCCAGCTCGACTTCACCCAGGCGCTGCTCGACGGCTTCCCGCTCGCGGCATCATTCGTTGTCGGCGCGACGTTCCTCATGCTGTTCCTGATGACCGGCTCCCTCCTCGTACCGCTCAAAGCCCTCATCACCAACGGCCTCTCGATCGCGGCGTCCGTGGGAATCGCGACGTGGATCTTCTCGACGGCTCATGGCTTCGCGAGGACGGGCCTCGAGTCGTACATCGTCGCCATCGCCATCGCGTTCGGCTTCGGACTGGCGATGGACTACGAGGTCTTCCTGCTCGACCGGGTCAAGGAGTTGTACGACACGGGCAAGAGCAACGACGAGGCCGTACGGCTCGGTCTCCAGCGCAGCGGCCGCATCATCACCTCGGCGGCGTCGGTCATCGTGGTCGTCTTCATGGGCTTCGGCTCCGGCTCGCTCATCCCCATCGAGGAGATCGGCGTCACGCTCGCGATCGTCGTGGTGCTCGATTCCACACTGGTCCGCATGCTCCTCGTACCGGCCACCATGACCGTTCTCGGCGACCTCAACTGGTGGGCGCCCGGGCCTCTCAAGCGGTTCGCGCGCCGCTTCGCCATCGACATCACCCCTCGTCACGCCGACGCGTCGGAGGTGGCGACCGTCCCCTCAGCGCCTCCGCGTCACGCGCGCTGACGCCGGGCTCAGGCGTGTCGTGGCCCAGTCGCCTCTGATAGGTGGACCGGGCACCATGTGTGTACGAGTCGAACTCACGGAGGTCGGATGACCAGCACGACGATCGGTGTAGTGGCGGCCCTGATCGGGTTGTCGTTGGTGCTGCGCGGCTACGCGACGATCAGGGCGATCATCAGCCTGTTCGGCGGGCTGGTGGGGTTCTTGATCGGCGCGGCCGTGGTCGCCCAAGTCACCCACACGACCCTGTTCCAGAGCCAGGCCGGCCTGATCGGCGGCGCGATCGGCGCCGTCGTGTGCGGATTGCTCGCGTTCTTCGTCTACAAGGTCGCGATGATCGGCGGCCTGGCCGCGATCGGGTTCACGCTCGGGACGAGCGCCATGGTCGCGCTGCACGTCGACAACCGCGCGGCCTCGCTGGTCGCGGGCATCCTTGCTGCGATCGTGCTGGCCATCGTCGCCTGGCGCCTCGACCTGCCCGGCCTGATCCTGGTCATCCTCACGGTGCTGACGGGCGCCAGCGTGACGGTGCTAGGCACGATGCTGGCGCTGGGCAAGGTCGGTCCGGCCGCTCTGGATCAGGCGACTATCACCGCTGTGTTCGCCGACGGCTGGGGCTGGTACGCGCTGTACCTGGGCCTCGTCGCCCTCGGTCTCGTCACTCAGAGGCGCTACCTGAAGGTCCGCAACCCGGTCCGTACGAAATGGGGCAAGGCCAAGGCCTGAGGGCGACACGTCCGCCGGGCCAGAATCCGGAGGTCTTCCGCGACCCCTTGATCCCTCGGCAAGATGGGTCCATGCGGTACGTGGCGGTGGGTGACAGCTTCACGGAGGGCGTCGGGGACTGGCGGCCTGACGGTACGCCACGAGGCTGGGCGGATCGTGTCGCCGAGGGACTCGCGGCGTACAGCGACGAGCCCGTCACGTACGCCAACCTCGCGATCCGCGGCCGCCTGCTGCTCCCGATCGCGACCACACAGGTCGACGCAGCGCTGGCGCTCGACCCGCCACCCACACTGCTGACGTTCAACGGCGGTGGCAACGACATGCTGCGCCCGGGGCACGACACGTCCGTCCAGATGGCGCTCATCCGGTCGGCCATCACACGGTGCCTTCGGGCCGGCGTACGACCCGTGCTGCTGAGCGGCCCTGACCCGTCTCAGGGCCTCCCGTTCGGCGCGACCATCCGCGAACGCGGAACCACGCTGACCGTCGCGGGTCAGCAGCTCGCCGACGAGCTGGGGATCCTGTACGTCAGTGCGTTCAACGACCCGGTCCTGCGAGGCGCCGAGTTCTGGTGCGAGGACCGGCTGCACCTCAACCCGTACGGACACTCGCGGGTCGCCCACCTCGTCCTCACCGCGCTCGGGGTGCCTTCGACGCCCGACCCGGTCCCGATCCCGCGGCCATGGCACTCGGGTGCGCTCGCCGAGGCCCGCTACTACCGGGACCACGTGGCGCCGTGGGTCGGGCGTCGGATCCGCAAGCGCTCGTCGGGCGACAGCCGCAGCTACAAGTACGGCGACTGGACCCAGATCGCGGCCGGCTGACGCGTCAGGCTTCGAGGATCTCCAGCTGGAACGACTCGGTGACCCGGCAGCTCGACCAGTAGACGGTCACCAGCCCCAGGCGGTCGCGAGGCGGCTGAGGCCCTCGTCGATCATCTCGGGTGAGTTCGTGACGAAGCTCAGGCGCATCGTCGTACGGTCGGGGTCGCTGGCGTAGAACGGCCAGCCCGGTACGAACGCGACTCCGAGGTCGACGGCCATCGGGAGGATCTTGGCCGAGTCGACGTCGCCGCCGATCCGTACCCAGACGAACATGCCGCCTTCGGGGCGAGTCGTGGTGGCGCCCTTCGGCAGCCGCGCGTCAAGCCCGGCGAGCATCGCATCGCGCCTTGTCCGGTACACGTCGGCGACGCGTCCGATGTGCGCGTCGAGGTCGTACGTCTCCAGGTAGTGCGCGACCGCGAGCTGGTCGGTGACGGCCGACTGCAGCCCGACACCCTGCTTGGCGATCTCCAGCGAGCGCAGGATCTGGCCCTCGGCGCGCAACCAGCCGATCCGTACGCCGGGCGCCATCACCTTGGAGGCCGAGTTCAGCAGCACGGTCCGCTCGGCCATGCCCGGCTGGGCCGCGATCGGTGGGACGGACTCGCCCTCGAAACGGAGCTCGCCGTACGGATCGTCCTCGAGCAACGGCACGCCGGTACGTACGAGCACCTCGGCGATCGCGGCCCGGCGCTCGGCCGACATCGTGCGTCCGGTGGGGTTCTGGAACGTCGGGATGAGGTAGACCAGCTTGGGGTCGTGGGTCTCGATGGCGTCGGCGAGGGCGTCCGGCATCATCCCGTACTCGTCGCTGTCGACCCCCACCATTCGGGCGCCCACAAGGGTGAATGCTTGTACGGCGGTGAGGTAGGTGGGGCGCTCGACGAGGATGACGTCGCCCGGGTCGACGAGCGTCGTCGCCACGAGGTAGAGGCCCTCCTGCGAGCCACTGGTCACCTGTACCTGGTGGGGCTCGGTCGGCAGGTACCGGGACATCCGCTTCGCGGCCTGCTGGCGCAGCTCGGGCTCGCCGATCGTCGACGCGTACTGCAGCGCGCGGGGGCCGTAATGCTCGAGCGTGTACGCGAACGACTCGCGGAAGTCGGCGAGCTCGAACAGCGTCGGGTCGGGGATGCCGCCCGCGAACGAGATGATGTCGCCGCGGCCCAACACCGCCAGGATGTCCCTCACCGGCGAGGACTT
>JADGPB010000080.1 GCA_017882655.1 Propionibacteriales bacterium | reverse complement strand
CGGTACGGATCCGGTCGATGGTGCTCACCATCCGGTGCTGCATCTCGGGGAAGCTCTCGCCGCCGGGGAAGCGGAACGTCGACGGGGCGCGCTGGATCGCGGCCCACTCGGGCTTGGCGTTCAGCTCCGAGAGGTCGGCACCGGTCCACTCGCCGAAGTCGCACTCCAGCAGGCCGGGCTCGTGGATGGCCTGGAGCCCGAACGCCTCGGCGATCGGTGCGGCGGTCTCGACGGTACGTTCCAGCGGCGAGCAGTACAGCGCCGCGATCTCCATCCCCGCGAGCCGCTCGGCGACCAGCGCCGCCTGCGCGCGGCCGGCGTCGGCCAGGTGCAGGCCCGGGGCGCGACCTGGCAGGACCTTGCCGGTCGTCGGCGTCAGCCCGTGTCGTACCAGCAGGATCGTCGTCGTGCGCGTCGGAGTCGTCTCGGCCGTCTCAGCCGTCTCAGCCGTCTCGGCCTGCTCGGCCTGCTCGGCCTGCTCGGAGGTCTCGTCGCTCATATGTCCCCCTATGCCCCGGTCCGCAATGAGCGCAGCCGCCCGGCGAGTGCTGGAGCGATGACGGTATCGGGATCGCGGAGGCGCTCGAGCCCGTTTCGCACACCGACCAGTCCCGCGTACAGCGGCGGGCACGTGGGGCACCCGCCGAGGTGGAGCTCGAGGGCGTGGCGTTCGGGCTGGGACAGGTCGCCGTCGAGGTAGCCGCTGACCTTCTCGCGGGCTGCCCAGCAGCGCATCGGGACGCCCTTGAGGTCGGCGTGGCGTTGCGCGTGAGCCGCGAGCTCGTCGACGAGCATCATGCGGCCCCGGCGGATGCGCTGCTTGGCTGCGGCAAGGGACACCTCGTGGATCTCTGCGATTCCTGCGGCGGTCCAGTCCTCGACGTCGTGGAGGACGACCGCGGATCTGTACGTGACGGGGAGGTGGGCCAGTGCGTCGCGCAGCTCGTTGTCACGCTCAGCCAGCAGGACGACCTGCTCGGCGTCGACGGTGTACGAGTCGTCGTGCCAGCGCTGGTCGACGAGTTCGGCGATGTCCTCGGGCGGCGTCGAGGTGGCGCCCGCTGACCGGACAGTATCGACGTACCGGTGGTGAAGGATCCGGTGCAGCCAGGTCTGGAGGGACGAGTCGCCGCGGAACGTGCCCGCGTTCTCGAGGGCCCGCAGCACGGTGTCCTGGACGAGGTCTTCGGCGAGGTCGTGGTTTCGGCAGAGCGACAAGGCGTACCGATAGAGACGAGGAACCGCCTCGGTGAGCTCCTCGGTGTCCAACGCCATGCTCCAACCGTAGGACCTCCGCCCGTTCGCGACCGCGTCCTCCCCGCCCACGCGGCCCGTATGCGACGTCACAGGCAAAACTCCGACCTCAAGGGTCGAACCAAGGCCTGTGCGGTCGGAGTTTTGCCTGTGACGTCGCCGGACGTGGGGCTACTTCTTGGCGGTGCTGAACTTGAACGGCATGTAGAGCGGGCAGGTCTTGACGGCTGACGTCGCCAGCATGACGACGGCCAGCAGCAGCAGCACGACCATGAGCGGCACGATGCTGTGGAAGATGATCGCGAGGATGACCAGCACCGGTGCGACGACGAAAGACCGGATCTTGCGATCCATAGAGCCCATGTTCGGCTTCATTGGTGAATCCCTTCGAGTGAGTGTCACCACATAGACGGGCCGAGGGGCCGAAGGGATACACACGAGTTTCAGGTCGTACGCCACCCGCGCGCGATCGACTCGAGCTGCGCCTCGTACATCGCGTCCAGCTGGCCCCTCGGCGCCGGCGAGAAGAAGCCCGCGAGCTCCAGGGAGACGAACCCGTGGACCGAGGCCCAGATCCCGGCGAGCATGAGGTTCCGGTCCAGCGGAAGGAACGTGCCCGCCACGATCAGCCTCACGATCGCCTCGCGCAGCGGCTCGGCCGCGTCAGACGCCGGGATGGGCTCCTCGAGGTAGCAGCCGGGTTCCGCAGAGGTCATGAGTACGAGGTACAGCGTCGGGTTGGCCAGTGCCCAGTCTCGGTAGGCCCGGCCGAGGTTGGTCAGGTCGACGTGCGGGTCGTCGGTCACCGGTACGGCGCGTTGCGCAGCCACGAACCCGCTGCTGGCCGTCCGGCTGACCTCGCCGATGAGCTCGGCGCGGCCACCGAAGATCGAGTACACCGCGGTGGTCGACGTCCCCTCCGCCGCCGCGATCGGTCGCAGCGCCAGCCCGTTGGGACCGCTCTCTGCCATCACCGAGGCAGCGCGTGCGATCAGTCGTCTGCGGAGGTTGTCGTCGTAGACCTTGGGGCGGGGCACTTGACAAGTAAACCATAACGTTGTTTCATAACAGTGTTGTGAAACAGACATGCGGGACAGCCTCAGCTGGAGGTGACGCCTCGCCGGACCCGAAAGGCTTTCCATGGCACAGGTGATCCCCGGTCGCTTCACGGCCCCTTCCGACACCGACGTGACGGTGTTCCTCATCGGCATGCGCATCAACAAGCTCCATCGCGTCGACCGCTGGCTGCCCATCATCAAGAACATGACGACCATGCAGATCCACCTGGCGAAGCACCCTGAAGCTGGGATGCTGCACGCGATGAACTGGTTCGGCCGCACCACGATGATGGTGAGCTACTGGCGCGACCCGCAGAGCCTGCAAGCCTTCGCGGCCGACCGTGAGTCGCCGCACCTCGAGCCGTGGCGCAAGTTCATGCGCGACGTGGCCAAGAGCGACGCGGTCGGTGTCTGGCACGAGACGTACGTGGTCCCGGCCGGTCACTCCGAGGCCATCTACTCCTCGATGCCGGTGTTCGGCCTTGCCAAGGCGACCTCGCACGTCAAGATCGGCCGCGGTACGAACATGGCTCGTGAACGCCTCAGCGGGCAGGCGATGGCTCGTACGGAGAACGCCGCGAGCTGATCGCGAACGTCGGTACGTCCTGTGGCCCGGCCGCCTTAGGCTGTCGGGCATGCAGGACTACCAGCGTGACTTCATCGCGTTCGCCCTCGCCCACCAGGTGCTGCAGTTCGGCGAGTTCACGCTCAAGTCCGGCCGTACCTCGCCCTACTTCTTCAACGCCGGCAAGTTCAACACCGGCGTGAAGCTGGCGGGACTCGGACGGGCGTACGCGGCAGCGATCGACTCCTGGGATCTCGACTTCGACGTGCTGCTTGGCCCGGCGTACAAGGGCATCCCCCTCGCCGCGGCCACCACGGTGCAGCTCGCCGAGCACTTCGACCGCGACGTCCCGTGGGCGTTCAACCGCAAGGAAGCCAAGGACCATGGCGAAGGCGGCCTGTTCGTCGGCGCCGAGATGTCCGGCCGGGTGCTGGTCATCGACGACGTGATCACGGCCGGTACCGCGATCCGCGAAGTCATCGACCTCATTCACGAGGCCGGTGCTGAGCTGGCGGGCGTGATCGTCGCGATCGACCGTCAGGAGCGTGGCACCGGCGAGATGTCCGCGATCGGCCAGGTACGCGCCGACCACGCCGTCGAGGTACGCGCCATCGTGACGTTGGACGACGTGGTGACGTACGTCGAGGGTGACGAGCGCTTCGCCAGCTACCTCCCGGCCATGCGCGCCTACCGCGAGCAGTACGGAGCCTGACCCGGCAAGAGACCCCGTACACCTCCGCGAGAGTACTTATCTCCTCTCGCGAGAGGAGATAAGTACTCTCGCCGACCTTTCGGACGTGCTCGGTTCATCATGTTAACCAGGTGTCTCGCATGTTCTCATGGCCAATTGGCCATGAGAACATACGGTTCGCCTGGTTAACATGATGAACCGGCGACCCGGCCGGAGTTCACGAGCCCATGAGACGCGGATCCGTGCTTGGTGCTCGGAGTTAGCGTTGCGACGTGAGCCAGCCGAACATCCGTACAGTCGCCGAGCTTCGGGCCTCAGGGCATGAGCAGAAGTCGCTTCGCCAGGAGATCCAGCAGAACCTTCTCGCCATGCTCGCGGAGGGTCGCGACCCGTGGCCGGGGATCCACGGCTTCGAACGTACAGTCATTCCTCAGCTCGAGCGGGCGCTGATCGCTGGCCACGACGTCGTACTGCTCGGCGAGCGCGGGCAGGGCAAGACACGCCTTCTTCGTACGTTGTCGGGGCTGCTCGACGAGTGGTCGCCGTCCATCGCGGGATCCGAGCTCAACGAGCACCCGTACGACCCGATCACGGCCGAGTCTCGCCGCCGCGCCATCGAGCTGGGCGACGAGCTACCGGTGGTCTGGCGGCACCGCTCCGAGCGCTACTCGGAGAAGCTGGCTACGCCCGACACCTCCGTCGCCGACCTCATCGGCGACGTCGACCCGATGCGCGTGGCCGAGGGACGTCGCCTCGGCGATCCCGAGACGATCCATTTCGGCCTCATCCCCCGTAGCCACCGCGGCATCGTCGCGATCAACGAGCTTCCCGACCTGGCCGAGCGGATCCAGGTCGCGATGCTCAACGTGATGGAGGAGCGGGACATCCAGATCCGCGGGTACGTGGTGAGGCTGCCCCTCGACGTACTCGTCGTCGCCTCGGCCAACCCCGAGGACTACACGAACCGCGGCCGCATCATCACCCCACTCAAGGACCGTTTCGGCGCGGAGATCCGTACGCACTACCCGCTGGAGCTCGAGGACGAGGTGGCCGTGATCACGCAGGAGGCCAACCTCGTCGCCGATCTGCCCGAACCGCTGCTCGAGATCCTCGCCCGCTTCACGCGACAGCTCCGCGAGTCGCCGGCCGTCAACCAGCGCTCAGGCGTCTCGGCACGCTTCGCCATCGCCGGCGCCGAGACGATCGCTGCTGCCGCCCGCCACCGCGCGACGGTGCGCGGCGAGGACGAGGCGGTCGCGCGGGTCGTCGACCTCGAGAGCGCCATCGACGTGCTGGGCGGCAAGATCGAGTTCGAGTCCGGCGAGGAGGGACGCGAGCGCGACATCCTCGACCACCTGCTGCGCATGGCGACGGCCGAGACCGTGCGGGAGCTCTACCGCGGCATCGACCTCGGACCGCTCGTCGAGGCTCTCGACGGGTCGGTGACCGTGACGACCGGCGAGCAGATCACCGCGGCTGAGTTCTTCGACTCGCTGCCCCGGCTGAACGGGACGTACGACGCACTGGCGGAGCGCTTCGGCGCCACGACGACCGGTCAGCGCGCGAGCGCTGTCGAGCTGGCGCTGGAGGGCCTCTACCTGGCGCGCCGGATCTCCAAGGACTCCGGCGACGGGGAGACGCTGTATGGATAGGCGTCGGAGAAGGTCGCGGTACGGACGGTTCGCGGGCGGGCCGGACCCGCTCGCGCCGCCCGTCGACCTGGCCGAGGCGCTGAAGGCCGTCTCGGACGACGTCATGGCTGGGTACTCGCCGGAAGGTGCGCT
This sequence comes from Propionibacteriales bacterium, assembly GCA_017882655.1. Lineage (GTDB taxonomy): Bacteria > Actinomycetota > Actinomycetes > Propionibacteriales > Propionibacteriaceae > Fen-668. The sequence continues at coordinate 3,256 of JADGPB010000080.1, read as the reverse complement.
CCGCGAGTACATGCGGCGCGGCGGCCGCGAGCAGCGCGGGCTCGACGATCTGGCACGCGACGTGCACCGGAGGCGCCAGGAGCTGCTTCGCGATCACCGTCTCGACGGGACGCTCGAGGAGGTCAAGAAGCTCCTCGACGAGGCCGTACTCGAAGAACGCAAGCAGCTCGCCCGGGACGCAGGAATGGACGACGGCGACCGGGCGCTGCGCGAGATGACGCTCGACAGCCTGCCGAGCTCGACGGCGGCGGCGGTGAACTCGCTGAGCTCGTACGACTGGCAGTCGTCGCAGGCGCAGGAGTCGTACGACAAGATCAAGGACCTGCTCGGCCGTGAGCTGCTGGATCAGCGGTTCGCGGGCATGAAGGACGCGCTCGAGAACGCGACCGACGAGGACCGCCAGGCGGTCGCGGAGATGCTCCAGGACCTGAACCAGCTGCTCGACGCGCATCGGCGGGGTGAGGACACCGAGCAGATGATGAAGGACTTCATGGCCAAGCACGGGCAGTTCTTCCCGGAGAACCCCGAGACCGTCGAGGAGCTCATCGACGCTCTCGCTGAGCGCGCGGCGGCGGCCCAGCGGATGATGCGCTCGATGTCGCAGGAGCAGCGCGACGAGCTCATGGAGTTGAGCGCGCAGGCTTTCGGGTCGTCGGAGCTGATGTCACAGCTGAGCCAGCTCGACGCGAACCTGCAGTCGCTGCGCCCGGGTGAGGACTGGTCGGGGCAGGAGTCGTTCAGCGGCGACGAGGGGCTGGGGCTCGGCGACGGTACGGGCGTGCTGCAGGACCTCGCGGAGCTGGAGTCGCTGGCGGAGCAGCTGGGGCAGGCGTACGGGGGTGCGCGGCTCGACGACGTCGACGTGGATGCTTTGGCGCGGCAGCTGGGCGACGATGCTGCCGCGTCGGCAAGGATGCTGGCCGATCTGGAGAGGCAGATGCGCTCGTCGGGGCTACTGCGGCGGGCGCCCGACGGGTCGTTGCGACTGTCGCCGGCGGCGATGCGGCGACTGGGAAAGTCGCTGTTGGCCGATGCGGCGAAGCAGCTGTCGGGACGTACGGGGTCGCGGGACACGCGTTTGGCGGGCGCCGCCGGCGAGCAGACCGGCGCCAGCCGGGAGTGGCAGTTCGGCGACACGGAGCCCTGGGACGTGACGCGCACGGTCACGAACGCGGTGCGACGGACGGTCACCGAGGGCGGCGACCCCAACGCCGGGATGCGGATCGACGTGCGCGACGTCGAGGTGACCGAGACCGAGGCGCGTACGCAGTCGGCCGTGGCGTTGCTCGTCGACGTGTCGTACTCGATGGCGGCCGAGGGCCGCTGGGTGCCGATGAAACGTACGGCGCTGGCGCTGCACCACCTGGTCTCGACCCGCTACCGCGGCGACCGGCTGGAGCTGGTGACGTTCGGCTTCTTCGCGCAGACGATGGACATCGACGAGCTCACGGGGCTGTCGGCCGTACGCGAGCAGGGCACGAACCTTCACCACGGGCTGCTGCTCGCCGAGAAGTTCTTCCGCGAGCACCCGTCGATGCAGCCGGTGCTGCTGGTCGTCACCGACGGCGAGCCGACCGCGCACCTGCAGGCGGAGGGGCATTCGTGGTTCGCGTACCCGCCGGACCAGGAGACGCTGCGGCTCACGGTGACCGCACTGGACCGCGTCGCGCGGCGCGGTACGCAGGTGACGTTCTTCCGGCTCGGCGACGATCCGGGGCTGGCGCGGTTCATGGGGACTCTCGCGGAGCGGGTGGGCGGACGCGTGGTGGCGCCCGACCTCGACGAGCTGGGAGCGGCCGTCGTCGACTCCTACCTCCGCTCCCGCCGGCACGCGGAGGAGTGGTACGACTAGCGGCTTTACGCGAGCGGGTTGATCCAGGTCAGGTCGGGGAAGCGCGCGAAGTCCGTGTCGGCAGAGACGACCGCCACACCGTGCTCGACGGCGAGAGCCGCGAGCTGTGCATCGGTGGTCATGGCCGAGGTCAGATGCTGGTCGAGCATGAGGCGCTCGAGGATTCGTACCGTCCGCTCGCCCGCCGCGGGCACCCACACGACCGGTACGGCGAACCAGCTGGCGACGACCGCCCACGCCTCGGCCGTGGTCAGAGGCCGTCGCATGGCGCGCGGATGGGTGACGATGCGTACGAACCCACCCACCGTCTGCCACGGGATCCCGACTCGCCGATCACCGGTCATGGCGGTGCGGAGCCACTCCCTCGCCCGTTCGTGATGCGGGGACGCCGAGTCTGCGGCGTAGATGAGGATGTTGACGTCGAGGATCATCGCGAGGCATCGAGGTCGTCGAGCAGTTCGAGCGCCCGCTGGGTGTCCGCGACGTCGATCATGAGTCCCATGTCGAAGGTCACCGGTGTGAAGACCACGTCGGTTCTCGGCCTCGCCGCCCCACGCCGGGCGAGGGTGTTGATCGCTTCCGACAGACCGAGCCCCTGCTCCCGCTGAAGCCGGGCCACCTCGGCTTCGATGTCGGCGTCGAGGTTCACTGTCGTACGCATGCCGGCAAACCTAGCATCATGACGCTCACTATCACGCATCATGATGCGGGCTCTCAGTCGGTACAGTCGGTCGGGCGTCACGTTGCAGAGGAGAACTGGTGTTCGCATTGTCGGTCGTCGGACATCCGAGCCCGAGGAGCTTCAGCCACGCGATGGCGGAGCGGGCTGAGGAGACGCTGCGAGAGCTAGGCGTCGAGGTCGCGCACCACGACCTGTACGCGGAGGGCTTCGAGCCGGTACGCGGCGGGGATGCTCTGGTCGCGCAGCACCGTGCAGCGCTGGCGGCCGCCGACCTCGTCGTCATCTGCCACCCGAACTGGTGGAGCATGCCGCCGGCGATGCTCAAGGGATGGATCGACCGTGTCTTCGTACCAGGCGTCGCCTACCGCGACGCACCCATCGGTTTGCCGCCGATCGGGCTGCTCACGTGCCGGGCCCTCGTATTCAACACCGGTGACACCCCGCCCGAGCGCGAGCAGCTCGTCTTCGGCGACCCCATGCAGCGGATCTGGGAGACGGGCGTGTTCGGCTTCTGCGGGGTGACGTCGGTCACGCGCCGCATGTACGGACCGGTCACGAGCAGCAGCGAGGCCCAGCGGTCCATCTGGCTGGACGAGGTCTCCAGGCTGGTCGGGTCAGCCCTCGCCTGACGTCGCCGAGAGCACCTGTACCCCTCGGCGAGAGCACCTGTACCCCTCGGCGAGAGCACCTGTACCCCTCGGCGAGAGCACCTGTACCCCTCG
>JADGPB010000079.1 GCA_017882655.1 Propionibacteriales bacterium | reverse complement strand
GCGTGGTCGGTACGAGCGACGACCTCGGCGTCGAAGTCCCCGGAGGCGATCCGGCAGATGATGTCGCGGGTGTCGTCAGTCATGGTCACAGGGCCATTCTGTAACCTCCTCGCATGGCCATGCGGGTACGTGAGACGCCTTCGGGCGCGCTGCGCTTGTCGTACGCGATCCTCGCCACGTTCCTCGGGGGCCTGGGAGGACTTCTGGTCGTCGCGATCGTGTACCCGATCTTCACGAGCGCCGGGGTGTGCGCCACCGATCAGACGCTGTTCTGCGGGCTGGCTGTGGCGGTGCTCGCCTGGGTGGTGGGTGCGTGGTTGCTGCTGGTCTGGCTGACGCATGTGCTGAGGATGAGCTGGCGTTTCATGGTGGCCACGGTCGCCGGCCAGCTGCTGATCATCGAGGTGGTGTTCCAGGCGGACTCGCTGTGGTGGCTGCTGGGGCTGCTCATCGTCCCCGTCATCGCCGCGCTGGTCAGCGACCCGGGACACACGCGGGAAGTGCTGCCGCGATGGCAGTCGCTCACGATCCTGATCGTCGGTGCCGTCGTCTTCATCGAGTTCCTGGCGTGGGGTTGGTTCGGCGTCCTCGCCGGGTAGCGCCCCTCTTGGCTGAGGTGTACCCTCGAATCATATTCGAACATACGTTCGAGGGTCTCAGGAGATGAGTCATGGCGCAGGCAGCGGTGGCATGGGCGCAGGAGCGATCGTGGCGAGAAGAGTGCCAGATCTACGTACCTCCGGGGTGGCCGGATGCCGTACGGCCGCCCGGAGCTCCTGACTGGGAGGCGACGGCGACGGCATTCCTGCTGGACTGCTGCCCGCCCGACTACCGGTCGCACCTGGTCCTGCGGAGGCACCCCGTCGTGCTGGCACGCTTTGCGGCCGAGCATGTCGAGGCCCAGCTGCGGGCGGCCAAGGACGGCCTCGCCGGAGTGAGGTCCAGCCTGGCCGACTACGTCGCCCCGGAGGTCATCCGGTCGGCGGCCGACGCCTGGCAGGAGGAGTCGGCTCGGCTTGTCCGGATACGACGCGCGGTGGCGCTCATCGAGGAGGCGTTGCGCGGCCGGATCTTCATCAGGCGTCTGTAGCCACCGGGCCCAGCGGGCGTCGGAACATGGCTCCCTGGGATCGACGCCATAGACTCAACTCCATGTCACAGCTGGAACGGATCTCGGATCCAGTCGCGTTGCGGCGGCTGACGCGGGCTCAGCTCGATGAGCTGGCAGCAGAGATCCGGGCCTTCCTGATCTCCAGCGTGAGCCGTACCGGCGGGCATCTCGGTCCCAACCTGGGCGTCGTCGAGCTGACGATCGCGATCCATCGCGTCTTCAACTCGCCACGGGATCCGATCGTCTTCGACACCGGCCACCAGAGCTACGTCCACAAGATCCTCACTGGCCGTCGCGACCAGTTCCCCACGTTGCGCCAGCAGGGCGGCCTGTCGGGCTACCCCAGCAGGGCTGAGTCGGAGCACGACTGGGTCGAGAGCTCGCACGCGTCAGCTGCCCTGTCGTGGGCGGACGGCATGGCGAAGGCGTTCCGGCTGCAGGGCGAGTCCGACCGTACGGTCGTTGCCGTCGTGGGCGACGGGTCGCTCACCGGAGGCATGGTCTGGGAGGCGCTCAACAACATCGCCGCCGACCCCGACCTGCCGCTGGTCATCGTGGTGAACGACAACGGCCGCTCGTACACGCCAACGGTGGGCGGGATCGCCAACCAGCTCACGGCGATGCGTACGGACAAGCGGTACGAGCCGATGCTTCAGATGATCAAGACGACCGTCTCGAACACGCCGATCGTCGGCAAGCCCGCGTACGACCTCCTGCACGGCCTGAAGAGCGGCATCAAGGACGTCCTGGCGCCGCAGGGGCTCTTCTCCGACCTCGGCATGAAGTACCTGGGCCCGATCGACGGCCACGACATCGCCGCGATGGAGATGGCCCTCACGCAGGCCAAGCGTTTCGGCCGACCGGTCATCGTCCACTGCATCACCGTGAAGGGCCGCGGGTTCAAGGCCGCGGAGGACCACGATGAGGATCGCTTCCACAGCGTCGGCAAGATCGACGAGCACACCGGAGAGCCGCTGACGGCCTCGACCGCGGCGACCTGGACCGACATCTTCAGCAATGAGCTCGTACGGCTCGCTGCGACCAACGAGCGCCTCGTCGCCATCACGGCCGCGATGCTCCATCCCACCGGGCTCGGCGCGTTCCAGGCCGCCTACCCCTCGCGTACGTTCGATGTCGGCATCGCCGAGCAGCACGCGATCACCTTTGCCGCGGGCCTGGCGATGGCGGGACTCCACCCGGTCGTGGCGCTGTACTCGACGTTCCTCAACAGAGCCTTCGACCAGCTGCTCATGGACGTGGCGCTCCATCGCCTGGGCGTCACGATCGTGCTGGATCGGGCGGGCGTCACCGGACCTGACGGTCCCAGCCACCATGGCGTGTGGGACCACACGATCGCGGCGCTCGTCCCTGGGCTGCACCTGGCGGCACCACGCGACGGGACACGTCTGCGCGAGGCGCTCGAGGAGGCTGTACGGGTCGAGGACGCGCCCACGATCGTCCGCTACTCCAAGGACAAGGTGCCCGACGACATTCCCGCGCTGCGGTCGATCCACGGGGTGGACGTGCTCGCCGCCGAGCCGGAGCCGAGGGTCCTGGTCGTCGGGTACGGGCAGCTCGTGGGGATGGCGCTCGAGGTGGGTCATCGGCTGAGTCAGCAGGGGATTCCCGCCACGGTCGTCGACCCGGTCTGGGCACTTCCGGTCAACCCCGCACTGGTCGAGCTCGCCTCGGATCACGAGCTGGTCGTCACGCTCGAGGATGCCGTGGTCGGCGGGGGAGTCGGCGCCCAGCTGGCCGCCGCCGTCGCGGAGTCGGACCGGCCGGTCATCGTCCGCCAGTTCGGCATCCGGCATGACTTCCTGCCGCAGGGGAGTCGTGAGCAGGTCCTCGACGAGGCCGGCCTCACGGCACAGGCGGTCGCACTCGCCACGATCGAGTCACTGGTTTCGCGCGACGTCGAGAACGCGGCGTCCTCGACGCCGTCGACCCTTGGGCTACCGCCGTCCGACGAGGCCTGAGGGCGCTCAGTCCGCTGAGAGAGCCGCGGCCATCGGCGGCGCGACAAGGTCGATCTGCCAGTTGCGGACACCCATACCGGCCAGCTGAGTACGGATGGCGTCCTCATCCGTGCCTGCGGGCGTCCAGAGCATCCGCCTGAGGGGATCGGGAGGGATGAGGTTCTCGACGGGCAGCTTCAGCGCGTCGGCGAGATCGGTCAGTACGGGGCGTACCGCCTCCCAGCGTTTCGCGGCCTCAGGATCCCGCGAGGGCCACGTACGAGGTGGCGGAGGGCCATCGGCCGGAAGGTACATGGGCGGCAGCTCACTGTGCGGCAGCAGCAGCGCACGCTGGATCGCATCCATCCAGGTCTCTCGGTACCGCTTCGCCTCACGCCGGTTGAAGCGCGGGATCGCCTGCAACGTGCGATGGTCGACCCCGGGTGACCCTTCCTTGATCCCCATCGCGACCATGGCGATCCCTTCGTCTCCCAGGATCCGGCCAGGTGCCTTGTCGAGAGAACGGGCCAGCTCGTCGCGAGCGGTCCAGAGCTCGCGGACGACCCCCAGCGCGCGTGCGTTTCGTATGGCATGGATCCCTGAGGTCCTCCGCCACGGGTCGACGCGGAGTACGACCGGGAGCGCGGCCTGCTCGAGCAGGTAGGCGAACTCCTGCTCCGCCCACTGCGCCTTGCCTGCCTCGCGCAGCTGCTCCGAGAGGATGTCGCGCAGATCCATCAGCAGCTCGACGTCGAGCGCGGCGTAGGCCAGCCACTCCTTGGGCAGCGGCCGAGCCGACCAGTCGGCGGCGCTGTGCTCCTTGAGCAGTCGTACGCCGAGGAGCTTCTCGACGAGCGTCCCGAGCGCGACCCTGGGGTAGCCCAGGAGACGGGCTGCGAGCTCGGTGTCGAACATGCTCTTGGGTAGCAACCCGGCCTCGACAAGGCACGGTAGGTCCTGGGTGGCGGCGTGGATGATCCACTCGGCGTCAGCGAGTGACGCCTGGATCCCGGAAAGTCCCGGCGCCGCGCTCAGCGGAATGGGGTCGACGAGGGCCGTCCCGGCGCCTGCACGGCGGAACTGGAGCAGGTACGCGCGTCCGGAGTAGCGGAAACCCTGGGCGCGCTCGGTGTCGACCGCCACCGGGCCGGTACCGTCAGCGAAGACCCGGACCAGCTGTTCGAGGCCTGCGGGGGTGTCGACGACCTCAGGGACGCCGTCGCGCGGCGCATCGAGGATGGGGACCTCAGGTTCGGTCCCGGTGACGTCGGTCATCGAGGCCCGCGGCGGGTGGTGAGAGGGACGACGCCTGGCGGAACAGGCGGGAGGCCGCTGAGCGTGCACAGGACCTGCTGCCAAGCCGCGACGTGGGCGGCGAGGGACAGCTCGGCGGACAGATCCGGAGTCCATGAGGCACGGATCTCCACCTCGGCGCTGCCCGGGTCGGCGGCCAGCTCGCCGAAGGGCGTGCTGATGACCGCTGAGACCGTACCGCTCGGCTCACGGTACGCAGCACCATGGTTCTCGAGCGCCTCGATGAGCCAGCTCCACCCCACGTCGGCCAGCAGCGGGTCACGGACCATCTCCGGCTCGACGTCGGCCTTGCTGTACGTCACGCAGCGGAAGGTGCCGTCCCACGCCTCGTTGCCTGCCGGATCGTGCAGCAGGACCAGTCGGCCGGAACCGCGCTCCTCGTCGAGGACGACGACGTCGGCGCTCACGGCCACCGAGTACGGCGCGATGCGCTGCGGCGACGGAATCTCCTCGATCGACACCTCGGTGCGCCAAGGAACGGCTCGGAGCTGACGCAGGGCACGCGCGAAAGCTGGCGGATAGGCGGGGTGGCTTCGCGCGGTCACAGAGCCAATCTAGGTGGCAGCGGTCGTTGCCGGAGGCTTGACGCGCCGAGTGGTCCTCTCGTCATTGCCTCGGCTTGAGCACCAGGCTGACGGAGTTGATGCAGTAGCGGTCGTCCGTCGGCGTGTCGTAGCCCTCACCGTGGAACACGTGCCCGAGGTGCGAGCCGCACGACGCGCAGCGCACCTCGACCCGCGTGCTCCCCATTGACTTGTCCTCGATGTAGACGACGCGGTCCCCTGCGAGGGGCTCGAAGAACGACGGCCACCCGCAGTGCGAGTCGAACTTCTCGTCGGAGCGGAACAGCTCTGCGTCGCACGCGCGGCACACGTACACGCCCTCGGTCTTCGTGTCGGTGTACTCGCCGGTGAAGGGACGCTCGGTCCCTGCCTGGCGCAGCACCTGGTACTCGAGGTCTCCGAGCTGCTTGCGCCACTCGGCCTCGGTCTTGACGACCTTCAGTGGTGTGGTCACGCTGTACTCCCTTCTGGAACACGACTCTAGGCTGGGCACCATGGCGAAAGACGCGACGACGGTCGACGCAGCGGGCCGCGAGGTTCGGATCTCGAGCCCCTCGAAGCCGTACTTCCCTGAACTCGGCCTCACGAAGCTCGACGTCGTCTCCTACGTGCTTGCGGTCGGGCCGGGCATCCTGGCGGCCTTGCACGATCGCCCGGTCACCATGGAACGTTGGCCCGAGGGCGTCACCCCCGATGCGTCGCTGCGTAGTCCTGACAACCCTGGTGGCAGCGCCTTCTATCAGAAGCACGCGCCGAGCCGGGGTATTCCGGACTGGGTCCAGACGACGACGGTGACGTTCCCGTCGGGCCGTCCGGCGGTCGAGGTCGCCCCGGCCGACCTCGCCACGATCGTATGGATGGTCAACCTCGGCACGATCCGCTTCCACCCGTGGCCGGTGCGGCACCCACACACCGACGACGTCGACCAGCTGCGGATCGATCTCGACCCTCAACCCGGGACGACGTTCGACGAGGCGCGCGAAGCTGCGTTGGGACTGCGCGAGGTCCTGCACGACGCGGGCCTGACCGGGTTCGCGAAGACCTCGGGCGGACGCGGGCTCCACGTGTTCAGCCGCATCGAGGCCGCTGACTTCATCGATGCGCGGCACGCGGCGATCGCCGTGGGGCGGGAGCTGGAGCGACGGATGCCCGACCTCGTCACCACGGCCTGGTGGAAGGAGGAGCGGGGGAGGCGGATCTTCGTCGACGTGAACCAGATGGCCCGAGACCGGCTCATGGCGTCCGCGTACTCGATCCGACCAACGCCCCAAGCCCGCGTCTCCGCGCCGCTGTCGTGGGAGGAGCTCCCCGACGCCCACCCGGATGACTTCACCGTACGGACGATGCCGGGCCGCTTCGAGGAGCGCGGCGACGTCTGGCAGGTGCTCGAGGAGTCGGCGCCCGCGCCCATCCGTACAGCCTTGGACTGGTACGCCCGGGACGAGGGGAACGGCCAGGGCGAGATGCCGTACCCGCCCGAGTACCCGAAGATGCCCGGAGAGCCTCCGCGCGTACAGCCGAGCCGCAAGAACGCCGCGAACTGGCCCAGTGATGCGCCCTAGGCTGCCGCCATGCTGTTCTCGGTGGTGATCTGCTCGTACAACCGCCGTGAGCATCTCCTGGCTGCTGTCGAGAGCGTCCTCGGACAGACTCTCGTCGCCGATCGCTATGAGGTCATCGTGGTGGACAACTGCTCGACCGATGGCACAGCAGAAGCCGTTAGGGCGTTGTTGGAGCAGCATCCCAACGTGCGCTACGTCTACGAGGGGCGACTGGGACTGGCCACGGCGCGCAACACCGGATGGCAAGCCGCGCAGGGAACCTACGTGGCCTTTCTGGACGATGACGCGCGAGCGGAGACCAACTGGCTGGAAACAGCCCAGGAACTCATCGGGCGAAACCCGGTCAACCTGCGCTGCGTCGGGGGACCGATCCACCCCTTCTACACCAGTCCCAAGCCGGACTGGTGGCTGGACTCGTACGAGATCCGGACGCGCGGCGACGTCCAGCGCCATCTGCGTCAGGGAGAGTCCTTCTCAGGGTCGAACATGATCTGGCTGAAGGATGTGCTGAGCACCTATGGCGGCTTCGACACCTCTGCCGGAATGAAGGGCGCGCAGCTGGGCATGGGCGAAGAGACGGCGTTGTTTCGCCGTGTCTGGGAGGGCGAGGAGTCGCCGGTCTTCCTCTACTCGCCCGATCTGCGTGTCTACCACTGGGTGCCACCGGAGAAGATGACGATGGGCTACATCGTCAAGCGGGCGGCGGCCAACGGGCAGTTCGAGGCCGAGTTCGCGCTGTCTCAGAACCCGGGTCTGGCCGGGCGACTGCGGATTGTCGGCGCGACGCTTCGTACCCTCGCTGTCGAGATCCCGACGGTCCTGCTCAAGCGACGGCGCTACCGCACCACGCAGAACTGGTACTTCGAGCACTGCTTCGTCCCCATCCAGGACGTCAGCAAGCTGTTGCGACTCCTGGGCATCAGGATCAGCGTCACCCAGCGTCACGGTCAGGACGGCTCATGAAGATCGTGCTGGGCGTATGCGGTTTCGGCCTCGGGCACAGCGCACGTCAGCGCCCGATCGTGGAAGGACTCCTCGCGCGGGGCCATGACGTGATCCTGGTGACCAACGACCAGAGCTATGACTTCTTCACGCTCCATCTCCCGCAGGTACGCAATGCACGGGTCTACGTCCCGGTCATCCACACCACGCCCCACGGACTCGACTTCAGCGCGACTGCCACCGATCCACGCAACGTCCAAGGGGAGGCGCACAGCGCGTTCTGGAACGCCTGCGGTTTGATCGAGCGGCACTTCGGCAAGCCCGACCTGGTGATCTCGGACTACGACATGGTCTCCGCGCAGATCGCGTACCTGTTCGGTGTCCCGCTGGTCACGTTCGACCAACAGAGCAAGTTCCTGGGCTACGAGTGCCCGACCATCGACGGCTACACCCCCGACGAGCACCGGATGCGTCTCCGCTACTTCTTCCCGAAGGCTCGAGCGCGCGTCGCGACGTCCTTCTTCACCGTCGACTACCCGCCCGTGGACGAGTACCCGGTGACCATCATCCCGCCCAGCATCGGACGCGACGTGAAGGATCTGCTCCCTGAGCCGGTCGACGGGCACGTGACGGTCTACATCTCGGCCGCCAGCCACATCGCGCAGTCGGTGGACGAGCTCCTTGAGCTGTTCGGGCAGTTCACCGACCATCGCTTCACGTGCTTCGTCGATGCGGACGCGACGTCCGTCCCCGACAACGTCACCCTCAAGGCCAACAGCCGCGCCGACTTCATCGAGTCCCTCCGCCGGTCGGCCGCGGTCATCTCGACGGCGGGGCACAACCTGATCACCGAGGCGCTGTACCTGAATGTGCCCATGTTCCTGCTGCCCTTCGACCACTACGAGCAGCAGCTGAACGCACGCATCATCACTGACACCGGCTTGGGCGCCGCGGCGGCGACGCTGACCAGTGCCGACCTCGGCGTCTTCTTCGACAACCTGGACACCTATCGCCAGCAGCGCCGCGAGACGACCCTGATCTACAACGAGTTCGACGGCGACACGGCCTTCCTCGATCTGGTCGAGTCGCTGCTGCGCGATCTGGAGGGGCGGAAGTGACGATCATCAGTGTCATCGGGCTCGGCGCGGTGGGGGCGTCGTACGCGGCGCGGATCGCAGAGGCACACCCCGAGA
>JADGPB010000078.1 GCA_017882655.1 Propionibacteriales bacterium | reverse complement strand
GCGACCGAGCGGCAGGCCGTCCTCGCGTACAACCGCTTCACGGAGCAGCTCGCCCAGCTCGGCGAGAAGGCGATCTCTGAGACGATCGTCGGCCAGATCAAGCGCCAGGAGCCCGGCCACTTCGCCTTCTACCAGATGTCCGCGACGCAGATGATCCAGGACGGCGTGCTGGCCCCCTGGCAGCTGTACGTCGCGCGGGTGCTGCGCGAGAAGGGTTTCGCTCTGGTCGGCACCAACTACGTCCCGCGGTACGAGGCCAACCTGGGCGCGCTCATGGTGGGTCTGGAGATCGACGTCGAGCTCGAGAAGTTCGCCAAGGACGTCGGCCGGCTCGAGGCGAAGCTGCTGTGGGCGAACCGGAAGGGGATGGAGTTTCCCCCGTACTTCCTCGAGGCCCTGCGCCAGTCCGTCGACATGTACCGGGAGCACGGCTTCAGGCCACAGGCCGCCTGACACTCAGAAGATCGAGTACGCCTCGCGGGACATCGTGAAGCCGTGACCCGTGCTGGTGTTCCGGCAGGTCACGCCGGTGGTCGCGCTGTCGCACTGGAGGGTGCCGACGAGGATGGCAGAACCGTACGGGAGCGCGGCCAAGGTGAGCCCGTTCACCACGACGGTCGGGTCGCCCGACCGTCGCCAACTGACGTAGTCGGAGTCGAGGGACGGCGTGTCGGCGAGGGTGTCGCCGTGACACGTGGAGCCGGCGGTCTGCGTGAGGTACAGCGAGTCGCCCCACGCGAGGTCGCAACCCTTCGGTTGTGGTGATGTCCATGCCTTGTCGCTGCTGATGAAGTCGCAACGCACGCTGTTGTCGGCGATGATGCACACGATTCGGCCGGACGGCGTGGCGAATGCTGCGGCGTCGGCCACCTTCCGGACGTCGGTCGTCGGAGTGCTGGCGGCGGCAGTCGTGGCCGGCGCGGAGCTCGAGGCCCCACTCGGCAGGGACAGTGAGATGCTCACGGTCGGCACCGTGGACGCGGAGCTGCCTGACGACGGGACGTTCGGCTCGGATGCGGTCGGTGAGGATTTCAGCCCGATGAGGCTGCAGGCGGTCATGACCGGGACGACACCGACAACCAGAAGCAGGTGTTTCAGGGAACGCATGTGACCAAGCATGGGGTGTCGAGGGGCCGAGCGGGGGTCATCCACTAGAAGATCCGGTACGACTCGCGCGACATGACGAAACCGTGACCCGTCGACTGGTTCTGGCACGTGACCCCGGTCGTGGCGCTGTCGCACCGGAACGTGTCGACGACGAGCGCCGAGCCGTACGGGAGGGCCGCGAGGGCGATGCCGTTCCAGTCCACGGTCGGGTCGGTCGGCTTGCGCCAGGTGTCGAACCCGGAGTCGAGGGCCGCCTTGGTGACGATGGTGTCACCGACGCAGCTTGTGGCGGCGGCGCGGTCCACGTAGAGCGACCAGCCCCAGTTGAGGTCGCAGTTCGCCGGCTCCGGCGCATCCCACGCCCTGTCCTGGGCGTAGTAGTCGCACCGAGCGCCGGAGGCAAGGAGCTCGCAGACGATCTGACCGGAGGGAGTGACGAAAGCGGCTGCGTCGAGCGCCTTCCGGGTGCCGGGGGATCCAGGGAGGGTCGTCGCGGGGAAGGACGGCGCTGGTCCAGGCCCGATCCGCGAGGCGGGCGCTGATCCGACCACCGAGGAAGGCCCTCCAGACTCCGGTCCGGAGACCGCGCCGACTGAGCAGGCTGAGACCAGCAGTGCGGCGCAGACGACGAGGAGGAGGAGTCGGCTGACGCGCATGTCGTAAGCATGGGGCGTTCCGTCCCTGTCCGGCTAGAAGGTGCGGTACCGACGTCTCTGCCGGACGCCCACCTAGACTGGCGGACATGTCCAATGGCAAACGGGTCCTCCTGGCCGCACCGCGTGGCTACTGCGCGGGCGTCGACCGCGCGGTGGTGACGGTGGAGCGCGCGCTCGACACGTACGGTCCGCCTGTCTACGTGCGCAAGCAGATCGTCCACAACCGCCACGTGGTCGAGGATCTCGAGGCGCGCGGTGCGGTGTTCGTCGAGGAGCTCGCCGAGGTGCCGACGGGATCGACGGTCGTGTTCTCGGCGCACGGCGTCTCGCCAGAGGTGCACGCCGAGGCTGCGGCGAGAGGTCTCAAGACGATCGACGCCACCTGCCCGCTCGTCACCAAGGTTCACAAGGAGGCGACCCGGTTCGCCGCGGACGGTGTCGAGATCCTGCTCATCGGCCACGCCGGCCATGAGGAGGTCGAAGGCACCACCGGGGAGGCGCCCGACCACATCACGCTCGTGCAGCGCCCCGACGATGTCGATGCCGTCGAGGTCAAGGACCCGACCAAGGTCGCCTGGCTGTCGCAGACCACGCTGAGCGTGGACGAGACGTACGAGACGGTCACCAGGCTCCGCGAGAAGTTCCCCCTGCTGCTCGACCCGCCGAGCGACGACATCTGCTACGCGACGCAGAACCGGCAGTCGGCGGTGAAGCAGCTGGCTCCTGGATGCGATCTCGTGATCGTCGTCGGCTCCCGGAACTCGTCAAACTCCGTACGGCTCGTCGAGGTCGCCCTCGAAGCCGGCGCCAAGGCATCGCACCGGGTGGACAACGCCGGCGAGATCGACGACGCGTGGCTGGAGGCGGTCGATACCGTCGGCGTGACGTCGGGCGCCTCGGTGCCGGACGAACTCGTGCAGGGCGTGCTCGACTTCCTTGTCGCGCGGGGATTCCCGCCTGCCACCGAGGAGCGGCTCACCGAGGAGAACCTCGTCTTCGCCCTGCCGCCTGAGCTGCGCAAAGACATCGCGGCCCACGCGTCACGCGGCTGAGGGCAGCGCGACAGAAGTCGTCCCTGCCGAGAGCGCCATGGTGACCCCCGGCCATGAATAGGGTGATCCCGCGTATTCACGAAGGGACCCCCGTGACGAACTTCACCGTCGACGTCGGCAGCATGGACTCCGCTGCCACGACGATCCACCGCACCCAGGGCACCGCTGAGGCCGTCTACTCGGGCCTTCACGAGCTGGACATCCCTCACGGCACGTTCGGCCGGGTGCCTTGGCTGTCCGACAAGATCGCGCAGCCGTACGAGGCTCACGTGAAGGCCTGCAGCGACTCGATCAAGGACATCGAGGCCTCGCTCGGCGATCTCGCCGAAGCCATCAGCACCACCGCCAGCGGGTACCGGCTCACCGACAGCACCAACATCGCTGCTGCGCTGGAGATCGAACGGGAGCTGTACGAGTCATGAGCGCCACGACGACCGAGTACTCCAACAAGCTCGAGCAGTGGTACAACCAGTGCCCCGGACCAGTGAAGACCGTCCTCAACATCGGCAACGCGTACAAGACGCTGGACCAGTGGCTGAAGTACGTCGCGGGCGATCCCGAGAAGCTCGTCAGCTACGGACCGAAGTACGTGGAGCTGAGCCACAAGCTCGAGGCGATCGCGACCGAGGTGACCGGCGCCACCAGCAGCATCGGCGGCTGGGACGGCGAGTCGTACGCAGCCTTCATGAAGAAGACCTCGGACTTCTCGGACAAGGTCTCGAAGACCGCCAAGGCCATCGCGGGGACTCAGGAGATCCTCGTGGCATGCGCCAAGGGCTGTGTCCAGGTGGCGAACTGCATCGTCGACCTCGTGAAGATGTTCATCGAGTGGCTCATCAAGTCGTTCCTGGCAGCGCTGGCGTCGTCGTGGTGCTCGTTCGGTGCGACCGTGGCCGCCTGGCTGGGGGCGAACATCATGAAGGCCATCGAGCTGCTCAGCAAGGTCATGGGGATCTGCCAGAAGCTCGGCACGCTCATCGAGAAGATCGTGACCCTGCTCAAGAAGGTCATGGAGATCGTCCAGAAGATCCAGAAGATCATCCAGGTCATCAAGAGCGTCTTCGCCGCCTTCAAGGCGTTCAAGAACGGCGACTTCCTCGGAGGCATCAGTTCCTTGTCCGGCGCGGTGTCGGGCTACAACAGCCTGAGTGGCGGATCGAGCACGTCGACGCTCGGCACGTGGAACGGCACCGCCAACCAGGTCGCGGGCGCCGTCACCGCCGCCAAGAACGGCAACTACTCCGGGCTGGTGAGCGCTGTCGGCAACGCCACGGGTGCGGGCTCGACCGTCAACAAGATCTCCGCGCTGTGGCAGAGCTCCGGCATCGCCGGTGACGCGACCGGGACGTGGAACGCGATCCAGCAGGCCAGGACCGCAGCCGCCAAGAACTCACCCAGCTGAGGCAGGATCCATCCATGACGACCGAGACGGTCTCCGAACCGCCCCTGCCCGAGCTGCCGCCGGAGATCGCCGCCGCAGTGACCCGTACGGTGACGTACGCCAACGACGACGAGTCGATCACCGTCATCGCCCGCGGTGACATGACCCTGTACGAGGTGGACATCCAGGTGTTCCCGCAGTCGGATGCGACCGAGGTGGGCGCCCAGCTGACGAGCGTCTGCTCCGTCGCCCTTGACGACGTGCAGCAGTGGACCACCGGGGCCCTGTTGGAGAGCGGTCTCATCGACGACGAGACGCGTCAGTACCTGCTGGGTGCGGGTCCGCAGCCCGAGTCGGGGGAGCTCCCCGATCCGGCGATCGTCACCGACGGGGTCGTCACCGCTGCCGTGGGACCCGACATGCGGCTGACGAGCATCACCGTCGAGCACCTCGAGGAGCCGACAGCGATCGGGCCTGCGACCGTACGTGCGGTGAACAAGGCCCTCCTTCTGGCGCGCGGTGGGGTCGAGGACGACCTCGACGCTCGCGCCGACGAGCGGATCGCGGAGCTTGATGCGGAGCTTGACCGGATCCATGCGGACCTATCGCGACTGGACCGCCAGCTGGACGAGATCGACCGCAGTCTCTAGCGCCGCGTGCGAGGAGTACCGGCGATTTGGGCTCTCGGATGCCTGCGGCGTAAAGTGGCCTGTCGGTCACCCATGTCATGGGTGGACGCGGTCATGCCCGGGCTGTCAAGCGGGGCAAGGCCGAACCAGCGAACGATCGGGAGTGTATGGCGAAAAAAGAGGGTGCCCTCGAACTGGAGGGGACCGTGGTCGAAGCGCTGCCCAACGCGATGTTCCGCGTTGAGCTGGCAAACGGTCACCGGGTCCTCGCCACGATCTCAGGGAAGATGCGGCAGCACTACATCCGCATCCTGCCAAGCGATCGCGTCGTCGTGGAGCTCTCGCCGTACGACTTGACCCGAGGCCGGATCGTCTACCGACACCGGTAACGACCCGACCACCGCAACAGCCCGCGAACTGCGGGACACCTGAAAGGTGCCCCGCGACCAGAAGAAGGAAGAGCTCGCATGAAGGTTCAGCCGAGCGTCAAGCGCATGTGCGACAAGTGCAAGGTGATCCGCCGGCACGGACGCGTCATGGTGATCTGCGACAACCCTCGCCACAAGCAACGGCAGGGCTGACGCACCAAAGCACCATCCGGCTCGCGCCGGAAGGTGCGCCGGGGATGTCGATCGCATCGCCCGGTACACCGCGTAAGCGGTGAACGTCACCGCCCACAGCGGTGACAACTACTGCAGCGTGAACGCACATGGGGCCCAGGCCCCGTGAACCCTCGGGCGAAGGCCGAGGCCCCACCAGGGGAACGCGTCACGTCCATCACCTTCGCGGTTCACGACCGGGCACCTGACAAGGGGCCAGAACCGGAAACGAGAGGCACACGCCAACATGGCACGTCTTATCGGCGTTGATCTCCCGCGCGAGAAGCGCTTGGAGATTGCGCTCACTTACATCTTCGGCATCGGCAAGACCCGCGCTGCCGCAACCTTGAAGGCCACCGGACTCTCCGGGGACATCCGAGTCCACGCGCTCACCGACGAACAGATCGTCGCGCTGCGTGACCACATCGAGGCCAACTACGAGACTGAGGGCGACCTCCGCCGCGAAATCGCCGGCGACATCCGCCGCAAGATTGAGATCGGCAACTACCAGGGCCGTCGCCATCGCAGCGGCCTGCCTGTCCGTGGCCAGCGCACGCGGACGAACGCTCGTACTCGTAAGGGCAGGAAGAAGGCGGTCGCGGGCAAGAAGAAGGCCCGCTGACCCCCCGGTCGCGTGAGATCCCAGGAGAGATAAAAAACACATGGCTACAGCAGCCCGCAAGACGACGCAGGCCAAGACCAAGGTCCGTCGCAAGGAAAAGAAGAACATTGTCGCCGGTCAGGCGCATATCAAGAGCACGTTCAACAACACGATCATTGCGATCACCGATCCGACTGGTGCGGTGATCTCGTGGGCGTCAGCCGGCACCGTGGGCTTCAAGGGCTCACGCAAGTCGACTCCGTACGCGGCGCAGATGGCAGCTGAGGCTGCCGGTCGTCGTGCCATGGAGCACGGCATGAAGCGTGTCGACGTGTTCGTCAAGGGTCCTGGTTCGGGCCGCGAGACCGCGATCCGATCGCTCGGTGCGATCGGCCTCGAGGTCGGCGCGATATCCGACGTGACTCCCGTGCCCCACAATGGCTGCCGCCCTCCGAAGCGCCGCCGCGTCTGACCCTCCGACTCTTCTACACAAAGGACTGACCAACGATGGCCCGCTACACAGGCCCAATGACCCGGAAGTCGCGCCGCCTCGGCACTGACCTCGTCGGGAATGACAAGTCGTACGAGAAGCGCCCCTACCCGCCCGGCATGCATGGCCGGGGCCGGACCAAGGACTCCGAGTACTCCCAGCAGCTCAAGGAGAAGCAGAAGGCCCGCTTCGCCTACGGCGTGCTGGAGAAGCAGTTCCGCCGCTACTACGAGGAGGCGACGCGTTTGTCCGGCAAGACCGGCGACATGTTGCTGCAGATCCTCGAGTCGCGTCTCGACAACGTCGTGTATCGCGCAGGCTTTGCGGCCACCCGCCGCCAGGCCCGCCAGCTCGTCGTTCACGGTCACTTCGTGGTCAACGGCCACAAGGTGAACGTGCCGAGCTACCGCGTGAGCGCGCAGGACATCATCGACGTCAAGGTGAAGTCGCTGAGCCTGCACCCGCTCGTGGTTGCCCGCGAGGTTCACGGCGAGCGCGAGGTTCCGGCGTGGATGGACGCTCGTCCGAACTCGATGAGGATCCTCATCCACCAGCTGCCGACGCGCGAGCAGATCGTCGTCGACGTCACCGAGCAGCTGATCGTCGAGCTCTACTCGAAGTAACGTCATGTGGCCGGAGGCCCTCGCAGAGGGTTTCCGGCCGCAGCCGCGCTCCGTGGCCGTACACGCCACGGGACGCACACCCGACTCCGGGCACCCGTCCGGGGTCGACACCACCAGGCCGTCAAATAGTGGGCGGCCGAAAGGAATACGCACATGCTGATCGCACAGCGCCCGTCACTTTCTGAGGAAGCGGTCTCCGAGTACCGCTCCCGTTTCATCATCGAGCCGCTGGAGCCGGGCTTCGGCTACACGCTCGGTAACTCCCTGCGTCGCACCCTCCTGTCGTCCATCCCGGGCGCCGCGGTGACGAGCATCAAGGTCGAAGGCACGTCCCACGAGTTCTCGACCGTCGAGGGCGTCGTCGAGGACCTCACCGAGATCATCCTCAACCTCAAGGGCCTCGTCCTGTCGAGCGAAGAGGACGAGCCGGTCACGATGTACCTGCGCAAGGCAGGCGCCGGCGCCGTCACGGCAGCCGACATCGCCCCGCCCGCCGGTGTGGAGATCCACAACCCGGAGATGCACATCGCGACGCTCAACGAGAAGGGCAAGCTCGAGATGGAGCTCGTCGTGGAGCGTGGCCGTGGCTACGTGTCGTCGACGCAGAACAAGAACTACGACGCCGAGATCGGCCGTATCCCGATCGACTCGATCTACTCGCCGGTCCTCAAGGTGACCTACAAGGTCGAGGCGACCCGCGTCGAGCAGCGTACGGACTTCGACCGCCTTGTGGTCGACGTCGAGACCAAGCCCGCCATCAGCCCCCGCGACGCGCTCGCGTCGGCCGGTCGCACGCTCGTCGAGCTGTTCAGCCTGGCGCGCGAGCTCAACGTCGAGGCCGAGGGCATCGAGATCGGCCCGTCGCCGGTTGACGAGCAGCTCGCCGCCGACCTGGCCCTGCCGGTCGAGGAGCTGCACCTCACGGTCCGCTCGTACAACTGCCTCAAGCGTGAGGGCATCCACACCGTCGGCGAGCTCGTCTCGCGCAGCGAGCAGGACCTGCTCGACATCCGCAACTTCGGCTCCAAGTCCATCGACGAGGTCAAGCTGAAGCTGCACGAGATGGGTCTCTCGCTCAAGGATTCCTCGCCTGGGTTCGACCCGCTCGCCGCCCTCGACCGCTTCGCTGCGCTCGATGACGACGACGTCGACTACAGCGAGACCGAGCAGTACTGACGCACCGCGACTAGGACCGGAGAACAACAATGCCTACACCCACGAAGGGCCCTCGTCTCGGCGGTAGCCCCAGCCACGAGCGGATGCTCCTCGCCAACCTGGCCAGCCAGCTGTTCGAGCACGGCCGCATCACGACGACCGAGACGAAGGCGAAGCGCGTACGCCCGCTCGCCGAGAAGCTCATCTCGAAGGCGAAGCGCGGTGACCTGCACGCGCGTCGGCTCGTGATGTCGACGATCACCAACCGCGACGTCGTCCACGTCCTCTTCACCGAGATCGCCCCGGCGCTCGCGGAGCGTGAGGGCGGCTACACCCGGATCACGAAGGTCGGCAACCGCAAGGGCGACAACGC
>JADGPB010000077.1 GCA_017882655.1 Propionibacteriales bacterium | reverse complement strand
ATCGCGATCCTCGCGGAAGCGGCCCTGTCCTACCTCGGCCTGGCCACCCCGCCTCCGACTCCGACCTGGGGACGGATGCTGCACGACGCCCAGACGTACATCTTCACCTCGCCCATCCAGGCGCTCTGGCCCGGTCTGGCCATCGCGCTGTCGGTCCTCGGCCTCAACCTGCTCGGCGACGGACTGCGCGACCACCTCGACCCACGGCTGCGGGAGGCCGCATGAGCCCCCTGCTGGAGGTCACCGACCTGCGGATCGCGTTCGGCCGGTCCCACCGCGAGGTCGTACATGGCATCTCGTTCGGTCTCGAGCCGGGGGAGCGGCTGGGCCTGATCGGCGAGTCAGGGTCGGGCAAGACGGTCACCGCGCTGGCCGTCATGGGGCTGCTCGCCGAGAACGGGTACGTGTCGGGGTCGATCCGTCTCGCGGGGCGCGAGCTCGTGGGCCTGCGCGACAGCGATCTCGCTCCATTGCGCGGCGACCTCATGAGCATGGTGTTCCAGGAGCCGATGACCGCGCTCGACCCGACGATGCCCGTGGGGCGCCAGGTCGCCGAGGTGCTTCTTCTGCACCAGCACCTCGGACACGGGGTGGCCAGGGGTCGCGTGATCGACATCCTCGCTGAGGTGGGCCTGGAGGACCCCGAACGGGTTGCCGACGCGTACCCGCACGCGCTCAGCGGCGGTCAGCGGCAGCGGGTGGTGGTCGCGATGGCGCTCATCAACCGGCCAGACCTCGTCATCTGCGACGAGCCGACGACGGCGCTCGACGTGACCGTGCAGGCGACGGTGCTGAAGTTGCTCGACACGGCGCTCGACGCTGTGGGCGCCTCCTGCCTGTTCATCTCCCACGACCTCGCCGTGGTGTCGCAGCTCTGCCACCGGGTGCTCGTCATGCTCGACGGGGAGATCGTCGAGCAGGGGACGATGTCGCAGGTGTTCACGGCTCCGACCCACCCGTACACGCAGGGCCTCGTGGCGACCGCGCGCATCGACGCGGTGGCGCCGGGGGAGCGACTGCCGACGGTCGAGGACTTCTACGCGCGGCAGGCCGGGCGATGAGCCTGTACGAGGTCGACCACGTCAGTCGACGGTACGGACGGGTCGGCGCGGCAGGATCCGTACTCGCGGTCGACGACGTGTCGCTGTCCGTCGAGCCAGGTCAGCGGCTGGGCATCGTGGGGGAGTCGGGGTCGGGGAAGTCCACGCTGGTACGGATGATGACGGCCCTGGACCAGCCGACATCGGGCCAGATCCGGTTCGCCGGTGAGGTGGTCTCGCATCGCGCCGAGCGCGATCTGGGAGGGCTGCGCTCGTCCGTACAGCTCGTGTTCCAGGACCCGCGCTCCTCTCTCAACCCTCGAATGCGGGTCGGCGCCATCGTGACGGAGCCACTGCGGTCGAGGTTGTTGCGTGTCAGCGGGGACGTACCGAGCGACCATCGCGGGAGGCTCGGCGAGGTGCTCGAGTCGGTCGACCTGCCGCTCGATGTCGCCGAGCGGTACCCGCACGAGCTGTCCGGCGGTCAGCGGCAGCGGGTCGCGATCGCGCGGGCCCTCGCCCCCAAGCCGCAGGTCCTCATCGCGGACGAGCCGGTATCTGCCCTGGACGTGTCCGTACGGGCGCAGGTGCTCAACCTCGTACAGGACCTGGTCACGGCCAACGGTCTGACGCTCATCATGGTGAGCCACGACCTCACCGTCGTGCGGCACGTGTGCGACACCGTCATCGTCATGCGGCACGGCCGGATCGAGGAGCAGGGCCCGAGTGAGCAGGTGTACCGCGATCCGCAGTCGGCGTACACGAGGGAGCTGCTTGCGGCCATCCCGACGTTCCGCGTGACGTGACGCGTCGCCGCTCACGCTCAGGTCGTGGCAGGATGCTTCGCTGTGAAGGCGCTACTGCTGGAGAACGTCCATCCCGACGCCGAGCGGATCCTCCTCGGGCGAGGGTACGAGGTCGAGCAGCAGTCGGGTGCCCTCTCGCCTGAGGACTTGAACGCAGCGCTCGAGGGTGTTGCGCTGCTGGGCATCCGGTCGGCTACGCACGTGACGGCCGAGGTCCTCGCCGCTCACCCGCAGCTCCAAGCCGTGGGTGCGTTCTGCATCGGTACGAACCAGATCGACCTCAACGCGGCCAGCGACGCGGGTCTCGCTGTGTTCAACGCTCCGTTCTCGAACACCCGTAGCGTCGTCGAGCTGGCGATCTCGGAGATCATCGCGCTGGCCCGCCGCCTGGTCGACAAGAACGCCGGCATGCACGACGGCACGTGGGACAAGTCAGCGTCGGGGTCGCACGAGGTACGCGGACGGACGCTGGGAATCGTCGGCTACGGCAACATCGGATCGCAGCTGTCTGTACTGGCGGAGTCCCTCGGCATGCGGGTGATCTTCTACGACATCGTCGACAAGCTGGCGCTCGGCAACGCCCGCCGCTGCGACTCTTTGGATCAGCTGCTGGCCGAGGCGGAGGTCGTGTCGCTGCATGTCGACGGGCGTCCGGGCAATGCCGGCTTCTTCACGGGGGCCGAGTTCACAAAGATGCGTCCGCGGTCGCTGTTCCTCAACCTGTGCCGCGGGATGGTGGTCGACCTGGACGCGCTGCGCGAGGCGCTGGTGTCCGGGCGCGTCGCCGGCGCCGCGATCGACGTCTTCCCCAACGAGCCGCACGTCAACACCGACGGCTTCGTCTCTCCGTTGCAGGGGCTGCCGAACGTGATCCTCACGCCCCATGTCGGCGGTTCGACCATGGAGGCGCAGCGCGACATCGGCCGATTCGTTGCGACGAAGCTGGCCGACTACGCGTCGCTGGGGTCCACTGTGCTGTCGGTCAACCTGCCCCAGATCCAGAACACGCCGAGCGGCCAGACCCGGATCCTCCACCTGCACCGCAACGTGCCGGGCGTCCTGGCCAGGCTCAACGCCGTCATCGGCGACCACGACGTGAACATCGCGGGGCAGGTGCTCGGTACGCGTGGATCCCTGGGCTACGTGATCACCGACCTCGACGACGCCGGCCACACGAGCCTGGTCGCCGAGCTCGAGGCCCTGCCCGAGACCGTACGGGTCCGAACCGTCTCTCTCTGACGCTCGGCGAGAGCACTTGTACTGCTCGGCGAGAGGTCTTGTACTGCTCCGCGAGAGGACTTGTACAGCCCGTGGGTATAGGTGCTCTCGCCGAGGGGTATAGGTGCTCTCGCCGAGGGGTATAGGTGCTCTCGCCGAGGGGACCCTGAGGTCAGTGGTCTTCCGGGGGGAGGCCTCGGCGGCCGACGATGATGACCGACTCCTCGGTCTCTGCCGCCTCTTCCGCGTCCTCGGCGAACTCCGCGAGCAGGTCGAGGACCTCGTCGTGGAGGAGCCCGTTCGTACAGAGCAGGCCTGGACCCACGGGTCCGTCGGCGCCGTCGATGGACGTCGCCCTGCCGCCGGCCTCGCGCACGATCACGTCGAGCGCGGCCATGTCGTGGAGCGCCAGCTCCGGCTCGACGGAGATGTCGACGGCGCCCTCGCCGACCAGCATGTGGGACCAGAAGTCGCCGAACGCGCGGGTGCGCCAGACCGTACGCATGACGTCGCCGAACTGCAGGCCGCGTCCGGCGTTCACCCAGCCGTGGAGCGACGAGTACGACAGGAACGCGTCCGACAACGAGCTCACCTGCGAGACCCGCATCGGGCTCGCGTTCATCAGCGACTTGCCGGTGTACGCGCCACCATCGGTGCACGCCCACCAGCGCCGACCCAGCAGGGGAGCGCTGACGATGCCTACCTCGACCCGGTCCTCGACCATCAGGGCGATCAGCGTGGCCCAGGCAGGTACGCCTCGGACGAAGTTGGCGGTGCCGTCGATCGGGTCGATGACCCAGCGGCGCGGGCCCCAGCCGGTGTCCTCACCCTCCTCGCCGTGTACGGCGTCGCGGGGCCGGCTCCGAGACAGGGTGCGACGGATCGCCTCCTCGACGGCGGTGTCGGCATCCGTCACCTCGGACATGTCGGGCTTGCGTTCGACGCGCAGATCCAGGGCGCGGAACCGGGTCAGAGTGATCGAGTCAGCGTTGTCGGCGAGGACGTGCGCCAAGCGGAGATCGTCCGTGAGTTCCTTGCGGGCAGCCATGGCAGCAGGCTACCGGGCAGCGTCGGCCCGCAGCGGGACCTCGTCCGCTAGTTCGAGCGATCAGAGCGATGGGCGACCTGAATACGACGGAACGACGCGAGCCGCTCCGGCTGCAACCGTCCGTCGGCAACTGCCGCGTCGAGGGTGCACTCGGGCTCGGTCGCCGCGTGCGTACATCCCCGCGGGCAGTCCTCGGACAGCTCGTCGAGGTCGGAGAACGACCTCAGGACGTTCTTCGGGTCGACGTGGGAGAGCCCGAACGACCGTACGCCCGGGGTGTCGACAACCCAGCCCGTACCGCCCGGCAGCTCCAGCGCGATCGCTGCACTGGACGTGTGACGGCCCCGACCCGTGACGTCGTTCACGACGCCCGTGGCTCGGTGCGCGCTGGGGATCAGCGCGTTCACCAGGGTCGACTTGCCCACGCCCGAGTGGCCGACGAGGACGCTGACATGGTCATCGAGGTACGTCCGGAGCTCAGTCAGCTCCATCCCGATCCGCGTCACGACGATGGGCACACCCAACGGCTCGTACGCCGCGATGATCTCGCTCGGATCTTCGAGGTCCGACTTGGTGAGGCAGAGCACGGGATCGATGCCCGCGTCGTACGCGGCGATGAGGATCCGGTCGATCATCCCCATCCGCGGCGGCGGATCGGCGAGAGCGGTGACGATCACCAGCTGGTCGGCGTTCGCGACGATGGCTCGCTCGTACGGGTCGTCGTCGTCCGCGGTACGCCGCAGGACCGTGCGCCTCTCCAGCGCCTCGACGATGCGGGCCAGTGTGCCGGGCTCGCCCGAGGTGTCCCCGTCGAGACGTACGAGGTCGCCGACGATCACGGATGTACGACCGAGGGAGCGGCCCTTGGTTGCGCTGACAGCCCGGCCGTCGATGACGCACCTGTACCGCCCGCGGTCGATCGTCACGACGCGTGCGACGTCGAGCTTCGAGTAGTCGGGCCGATCCTTGGTGCGGGGCTTGGTGTGGCGTGCGGGACGGTCGTAGCCGTCGTGGTCGTCCTCGTACACGCTTCCCGTGCCGACGCGGCGGCTCATCGGAGCATGCCCTGCCACGTCTCCGGGAAGCCGGGCATCGTCTTCGAAGTGCAGGCGATGTCGTCGAGAACGATGCCGGGCTGTACGAGCCCGAGCACCGCTCCAGCGTGGGCGAGCCGATGATCGGCGTAGCAGTGGAACGTCCCCGCATGGAGCGGTGCGGGGTCGATGTCGAGCCCGTCAGCCGTCTCCACGCACAAGCCGCCGAGGCCGGTGATCTCCGAGGCAAGGGCCGCGAGGCGGTCGGTTTCGTGGCCGCGGATGTGTGCGACGCCGCAGATCGTGGAGGGTGTCACGGCGAGCGCGGCGAGGGCTGCAGCGACCGGTACGAGCTCGGAGGCGTCGTGGAGGTCGAGGTCGACCCCGTGGATGCGGCCGGCTCCGGAAACGGTGAGGCCGGTCGGGCCGAGCGTCGCGGAAGCCCCGAAGGCAGCGAGCACGTCGCCCAGATCGGCTCCCGGTTGGGTGGACGTGCGGGGCCAACCGGGGACCGTCACCGTCCCACCGGTTACGACGGCGGCAGCGAGGAAAGGCGCGGCCGTCATGAAGTCCGGCTCGACGGTCTCGGCGACCGCCCGGATCGGACCATGGGTCACCACCCATGTGTCCTCTTCGGGATGGGTGATCTTCACGCCGCGGGCACGCAGCCATTCCACTGTCATGTCGATGTGGCGATGGCTGGGTACGGCGCCGTCGCCGTCGTGCCGCAGGGTCAGACCCTCGGGGAACCGAGCCGCCGCGAGCAGCAGCCCGGACACGAACTGGCTCGAGCCGGTGGCGTCGACGGTTGCCGTGCCGCCCCGCACGGGTCCCGTCACGGTGAACGGCAGCTCGTCCCCGATGACCTTGGCGCCCAGCTGCCGCAGGCCGTCGAGGATGGGCTGCACGGGTCGGGCTGTGGCCTGCTCGTCACCGGTGAACCGGGTGGTTCCCCAAGCGAGGGCCGCCACGGGAGGTACGAACCGCATCACGGTGCCGGCGAGGCCGCAGTCGATCTCCAGGGCCGCTCGTACAGGCTTGGCCGGCCGCACCTTCCACGTGAGGTGGTCGGAGTCGTCGATCGTTGCGCCGAGCGCTCTCAGTGCGTCACGCATGAGCTGCGAGTCACGCGCCTCCAGAGGGCCGGTGATCGTGCCGGGGCCGTCCGCGATGGCAGCCAGCAGCAGGGCGCGCGATGTCGCAGACTTGGAACCGGGTACGACGACTCGCGCCCGCACCGGGCCGGCCGCCACGGGGGCGGCCCAGGGGACGGGCGCGGGCTCGCTCAACTGAGCGCGTGCTCCAGATGGCGCTGAGCCCCGGCGACCTGGGACCTCGCCTCGCTGCCCGCGAGCTTCAGCTCACGGGTCACGGTGTTCTTCGCGTACTTGGCGTCCTTCGCCGCACGCTCGGCTGCGCGCTTGGCCTCCTTGGCAACACCGCGACCGGTCCGTTTGGCCTCCTTGACGACGCCGTGACCGGCGCGCTTCGCCGTACCGGTCAGGTGCTTCGCGGTGCGCTCGGCGTCGGTGGACAGGCGCTGCCGGCGGTCGTCGGCGAGCCACGCAAGGCTCGGACGGCCCTGCGTGTCGAGCGACGCGAGGATGGCACCCCCCAGCAATGCGATGTTGCGGAGCAGGTGCGACTTCGCGATCTCCCGCTCCTCGGCCGTGGAGTTCTTGGACGGTCTCGACGCGATCACGTGGGGAACCATCGACAACCCGAGGACTCCGGCGCCGAGGCGGCGGCCGATCCCGGTGGCGAGCATGAGGCCACCGACGATCTGGGCCGCGCCAGTGATCCGTACGAGCGTCTTCGTGTCCTCAGGCAGGTAGCCGGCCATCGAGGCCGGCGCGACCTTCTGTGCGAGGGGCACGAACGCCTTGGCGAACGGGTCGGCGTCCGCGACGAGTGGTTCGGGATTCATGACGGCCTTGGCCCCCTGGACCACGAAGAAACTGGCCAACATGGTGCGTCCGGCAAAGCGCAGAAGACTCATGCTCCATTACTACCCTTCCAGGGAGCCGCTTACCAATCGTTCCGGTCACAATTCGCCTTCGATGGGTAGATTCTCTTGCCATGTGCGGACGGTATGCAGCCTCGGCTGACGAGGGGACGCTGCGCGAGATGTTCGAGCTGGAGCAGGTCCTCGAGCTGCCGCCGGCGTCGTGGAACGTGGCCCCGACAGACCACGTACCGACGGTCGTCGAGCGCGCCGACAAGGGGACGGGCATTGTGACGCGTCGGCTGATCGCTCCGCGCTGGGGCCTGGTGCCGTCCTGGTCGAAGGGACCCGGAGGTCCGCCGATGATCAATGCCCGCGTCGAGACGATCGAGACCAAGCCCGCGTTCCGTACGGCCTTGTCAAGGCGGAGATGCCTGCTGCCGGCCGATGGCTACTACGAGTGGTACGAGACGGGGCAGCTCACCGCGAAGGGGAAGCCGGTCAAACAGCCGTTCTACATCCGGCCGGAGTCCGGGCTGCTGGTGATGGCCGGGCTGTACGAGTTCTGGCGTGATCCGTCCGTCGAAGGCCCCGAGGCGTGGCTCACGTCCGTGACGATCATCACGACGCAGGCGACCGACAAGCTCGGGCACATCCACGACCGGATGCCGATGATCATCCCGCCCGAGGCGTGGGCGGACTGGCTCGACCCCGCGCTGGAGGACCCTGAGGCGGCGCATGAACTGCTGACGGTGACTTCCGTGGACGCGCTCGAGGCGTACGCGGTGTCGACCCAGGTCAACACGGTCGCCAACAACACTCCCGAGCTCGTCGAGCCGTTGGCCGAGTCGTGATCCTCGACCTCAGCGACCGGGGCCGGCTTCACATCAGCCCGGCCACGTCACCGCGCGCGGTGCTGCTCCTCGGCCACGGCGCCAGCGGCAAGATCGACGGTGCGGATCTGCTGGCGCTCGTCGCTGCGCTGCCGGGGGAGGGGATCACGGTCCTACGCCACGAGCAGGCATGGAAGGTGACCGGCGGCCCGATGCGCGCGCGCCCCGATCAGCTGGATCCTGGATGGCAGTTCGCTGTACGACATGTGGCGGAGCAATGGCCCGACGTCCCGCTCATCGTCGGCGGTCACAGCGCGGGCGCCCGCTGCGCATGCCGGGGGAGCGCGAACCCCGATCTGCCGCGCCAGGTGGCCGTACTGGCGTTGTCGTTCCCCCTGCATCCACCTGGCAAGCCCGAGCGCAGCCGTGTGGACGAACTGGCGGGTGTTCCCGTACCGGTCACCGTCGTCCAGGGTGAGCGCGACCCGTTCGGTGGCGCTGACGAGCTGGTGGCAACCCTTCCGCCAGGGTGGTTCGACGAGCCACAGCGACGGCTCGTACGGATGGAGGGCGCCGGCCACGACCTCGTACCGCTCAAGCGCGTCATGTCCCGCGATGCCGCGATGGCACGGATCGTTGCCGCGACCACGGAGCTTGTTTCGACGCTGGCGTGAAGTCCTGGCCCGGTCAGTCCTGGAAGTATGAGTTGTCGTAGGCGATGACGATGCACGCCTGGTTGTTCG
>JADGPB010000076.1 GCA_017882655.1 Propionibacteriales bacterium | reverse complement strand
GTCTGGCTGAGCGACTTGAGACGGCGATCCTTCGACGGTGTCGGGTCGAACGCGACCCAGCCGTAGCCGGCCAGGTAGACCTCGGTCCACGCGGTGACGTCGCTGCCGCGTACGACGCCGTCGGCAGCGGGCACGGTGTAGCCGTAGCTGACGCGAGCCGGGATCCCCGCCGCCCTGGCCAGGAGCGCCAGCGCGACCGAGTACTGCTCCTCGTCGCCGACCATCTGCTCGGTGTTCTTGAGCAGGTCGGAGATGCGGCCCGCGTTGTGGCCCGCCCACGATGCCGTCTCGTCAGTCCCGACGCCGTTCGAGTAGTACCCCAGCTTGAGCTGTTCGGCGTACGCGGTCACGAGCGCACCCGCGTTGGAGCCGGACGCGAGCCCCGCCCACTTGGCCGCCAGGTCGCGCACGGTGTCCGGGATCGGCTCCGCGGCAGGAAGGCTGATGCTGCCGGCGGACGCGTTGAGGATCTGGTCCTTCGTGGGCTGAATGGGGATGATGGCGGTCTCCGTGTACGAGTCGCCCTCGGCCAGACCCGTCGTCACGAGGCCCGTACCGCTGCTCTGGTTGTAGTGGAACGAGTCGTCCAGCTCGACGCCGCGGCTGCCGGAGAAGCTCAGCTGCAGCGTCTTGCCGACCGTCGGTACCCAGACGCTGGACAGCGTCTTCACCGTCACGGTCACCGTGACCTGCTTGCCCGACGTGGCGTCGATCACGCGGGAGCCGATGCGCTGGAACGTCCCCGAGTCGGCGCCGGGAGAGGTGGAGTTGGAGACGGTGTACGTGTACCCGTCGTACCCGTCGAGCGTGGCCATCCGGATCCGCGTGCCGACCGGCGCACCCTGCACGGTGAACAGGGTCTGCGTCTTGTTGTCCGTGAGGTTCAGCCGGAACCCCTGCAGAGGGCTGGGGTAACGCTGGACGTCGAGCGGCTGCGTGACCAGCTCACGGACCGTACGGCGCGGGCCCGTCGTGTCCAGGACGGGGCGGATGACCATGACCATGACCGTGACCAGGGCGATCACCATCGCGCCGGCCAGCAGCTGCGGCCAGCGGACGATCCCGCCGCCGATGATGAGCGACCGCCGTTGCTGTGCCCGCCGGTACGTGGTCCACACCGTCACGAAGAACAGCGCGGCCAGTCCGACCGGCAGCGGAAGGTAGCTGGTGTTGACGCCCATCAGGAATGCCAGCAAGAGGGCCGCGGCCACCGGGGCAGGAGCGAGCGTGGGCTTACCGGACCGGAGCGACAACGTGACCGATCCGAACACCGAGATCAGCCCGACGAGGAGGACCGGCACGTACAGGAAGCCTGTCTCTCCGATCGGCGGCTGCAGCGTGAGCATCGCCTTCCAGCCGAACACCGGTCCCTGGACCAGCCCGACCAGCGATCGCAGCGTCGGAACAGCGAGGTACAGCCCTGCCGACGGCATGGCCAGGAACGTGCCGAACAGGAAGTACGCGACCACCACGACCGCGCCCGTACGCAGCGCATCCCATCGACGCAGCGCGGTGACGATGGCGATCGCGGCACCGATCGCACCCGCGCCCAGCGAGGCCATCCAGACCCAGCCGTTGCCGTACGCGGGGAGCCAGGCGACGGTCACCAGCAGGAGCATCGCCATGGCCGCCACGGTGTCGATGAGGACCCACCACAACCGGTCCCGTCCGGTGACGGCGTACACGGTCGTGGTCGCCTTCCGCCGCCTGAGGGAGACCGGGACGGGCGTGCCCGTACGCAGCTTCGAGAGCCGCTCGGCGACCTGATCCCGGCGGTCGTCGACCCAGTCGAGCACGTTCATGCGTTCGACCTCCGCACGGCACGGGGCAGCTCCTCGAGAGCGGGCAGCTGGATCGCCGTGACGTTCGAGACCGTCTCCACCGCAAGGCGGTGGTGCGGGTCGACGCGGATGAGGATCACGCGGGTGTCGACGCCGAGCAGGGTGGCAGCACGACGAAGCCGTTCCGTGCGTACGCGGGAGCCGGTCACGATCACGGTGATCGACGCCGTCGCCTCGCGGTCTCGTACGAGCCGGAAGAGCTCGGTCACGTGCGTACGGTCGAGGCGTTCGACGCGGCTCAGCTCGTTCATCGCACGCGTCGCGGACAGGCCACGGTGGACCTCGAGGTTCGTCGCCACGGCGACGGGGTTCTCCTCGCGGAACGCCTGCTGCACGAAGCTCGCAGCCACCGAGACGGCATCCTCGAACTCGTCGTCGCCGCCGTACGACTGGTCGGACAGGTCGATCGCGATCGCGATCCGCGACTGCCGCGTCTCCTCGAACTGCCGCACCATCAGGTCGCCGGTTCGTGCGGACGAGCGCCAGTGGATGTGGCGGCGGTCGTCGCCGGGGACGTACTCGCGCAACGCGTGGAAGCTCATGTCGGAGTTCGACAGCTTCTGGGTGGCGTGGCCCTCGAGGTCGTGGACGAAGCCCGTCTGGCGACCGGGAAGGTTCACCGTGCGCGGGTGGACGAAGACCTCGATCTCCTCGGTCCACAGCGACTCCCGCCCTGTCAGGCCGAACGGGTCGCCCTGTACGGACAATGCGGGCCCGACCTCGACCACGGACCGGCGGTCGGTCGGGATGACGAACGACTGCTCGAACTCGCCGGTGGCACTCAACGACGGGAGGCCTATCGACGCCGTCTGGTCACCGATGGGCAGCTCGATGCGGCCGGGCATGGTGCGGCGGCCACCCGCGTTGCGGACGACCAGGTCGCCGGTCGCTCGTTGACCGACGTGCACGTGGCGCTCGGCAACCTTCATCGTCACAGACAGCGACGGTCGGCCCAGCGTGAAGAGCATGGCCACCAGGGCCAGCGCGATCGCGGACACCCCGGCCACCCGCAGCTCCAGCCAGGACAGCAGCAAGCCCGCGATCAGCAGGGCCGATCCCGTGCCAAGGAGGACCCAGCCCGCAAGACGCATGCCAAGGAAGCGCGACATGTTCGTCGCTGCGTTCCGTACGTCGGCCCATCGCAGCGGCGCGACCTCGGCCGGCGCGCTCCACCGGTCCAGCGGAGGCGCGACGACCGAACCTTCGTCGGGCACGCTCTCCTCGGCCGTCTCAGGGACGACCGTGATGGGCTCTCCGTCGGAGGTCGGTGGCGGGCTGACGGTGACGCTCATCTACGCCGTGCGCTCCGTGGGCGGCAGGACTTCGCTGATGATCTTCACCATGACATCGATCGCCGTGACGCCGTTGAACTCCGACTCCGGGTCGAGCACGATGCGGTGCGCGAGGCAGGGGATCGCAAGGATCTTCACGTCGTCCGGCACCACGTAGTGGCGGCCGAGCGACGCTGCCCAGACGCGCGCGGATCGTGCGATGGCCAGGCCACCACGGATCGAGACGCCCAGTCGTACGTGCTCCGCGGTTCGTGTGGCCTCGACGAGGCGCGCGATGTAGTCCAGGACGGACGGCTCGACGTGTACGGACTGGCCGAGCTGGCTCATCTCCGCGATCGCCGCGGTCGTGATGATCGGGGCCAACGCGGCCGACTGGGGACGTGAGCCACCCGTCGTGAGGATCCGCAACGACGTCTGCCGGTCCGGGTAGCCGAGGGTGGTCTTCATGAGGAAGCGGTCGAGCTGGGCCTCGGGCAGCCGGTACGTGCCTGCTTGCTCGATCGGGTTCTGGGTCGCGATGACCATGAACGGCGTGCCGACCTCGTACGAGACGCCGTCGACCGTGACCCGGTGCTCCTCCATGACCTCGAGGAGCGCCGACTGGGTCTTCGGCGAGGCACGGTTGATCTCGTCGGCCAGCACGATCGCCGCGAAGATCGGACCTTGGTGGAACTCGAACGAGCTCGACTTCTGGTCGAAGATCGTCACGCCGGTCACGTCGCTCGGCAGGAGGTCCGGGGTGAACTGGATGCGGCTGTGGTTCCCCTGCACGGTCTGGGCGATCGAGCGCGCCAGCGTCGTCTTGCCGGTCCCCGGGAAGTCCTCGAGCAGCAGGTGCCCTTCGGCGAGCATGCAGGTCACGGAGAGCCTGATCGCTTCGGTCTTGCCGAGGATCGCGCGCTCGATGTTGCGCACGATCGACGCGAACGTGTCCGAGAACCAGCGGGCCTGGTCGGGCGTCATCGCCATGTGAAAGCTGTCCTTCCGGGGAGAGAGCTACCTGGTGGTGCTGATCTGGTACGTGGTGGGTGCTTTCTTGTCGCCACCGCACTGGAGGGTGATGTTGCCCGTACCACCCGGGACTGCAGCGTACGAGTACTCGTATGTGGAGTAGGTCGGCGATCCGGCGACTTCGGTGGCCTTCCCGGAGTCGATGACGGTGGTCCCGGACAATGCCTCGCAGTAGAGCTGCTTCTCGGGTGCGTAGCGCACCGTCAGGACCGCGGTGGCCTCATCGACGCTGACCGTGCGCTGGACGACGACGGAGTCGGTCGAGTACGACCCGTCCAGTGCCGTCTGCCTGACGGTCACGGTCCCGGTGGCGGTCATCGGCACGGTGAGAAAGAACTGGTTGGAGGGGTTCGCCGTACCACTGCCCCAGGGGGAGGTGTACGTGAGCGTCATCGTCGGAGGGTTGCCGTTCGCGTCTCCCGGCGTGATGCCGAACAGGAGGACCACGCTGGTCCCGGACACTCCCTGCTGCGCAGCGATCACCACGTTGGGCTTGCCTGGCGCACCCTTGGGCTGCACGGGGCTGGACACGGGGCTCTGGCCGCCCTCCTTGATCTGCCCGTTCGCCGACTGCACGCGAGGGATCGCGGTGAACTGCCAGGTCCGGCCCCACACGTTCGGTCCGACCAGGGCGACCGTCAGCGCGAACCCGCCATCGTTCTGCGCGGTGGCCACCTTGTTCGTCACGGTGTGACCGGCGTTGTCCCAGCCGCTCACCACCCATTCGACGATCGTCGCGCCCTGGGACGCGGCCGTCGCTCCCATGCTCACCACTGCCGAGCCGTCGCCGGCAACAACGGTGGGAGCGACGGTGACGGTGGGGACGCCGTACGGCATGGCGGCCGGAGAGCGGCCGACGTCGGAGTTCCCCGCCGCGTTCACCGCGCGTACGGCGACGTAGTAGTTGACGCCGTTGGTGAGGCCCTCGAAGAGGTGGCTGTAGTTGCCGTCGGGCGAGTCCGCAGCGACGGTGAGGTCCGCGGGCCCGTCGATGCTGAACGAGTCCTTGTTCGTCGACACGTTGAGCAGGTACACGGTGACCCGTTCCCCGTTGTCACTGGCAGGTGCGTGCCACTGCGCCAACAGGGATCCGCCGTTCGGTGCGTTGCCGTCAGTAGCGGTGACGCTGGGCGCGTCGGCCGGTGCGGACGGTCGCCCTGTACCGATCTCCGACTCCGCGGACGTACCGCTGTTGTTCGTCGCCTGGACGCTGAAGGAGTAGTCGGTGCCGTTGCTGAGGTTGTCCCACAGCATCGTGGTAGCACTCGGGCTCGCCGTCCTGCTCTGGCCACCGGCTGTCTTCATCGTGACCGTGTACGAGGTGATCGCGCTGCCGCGGTTCGTCGGTGCGACCCACGTGATGACCAGCGCGCCACCTGTACGGACGGGCTGGCGCTGTACGGTCGGGGCGGCCATCTGGTCGGGCACCACATCGGGGGTCATCGGCGCCGACTCGGGCGAGGCGGCCCCCTCACCGAGGTCGTTCACACCCACGACAGTCAGCTTGTAGTCGACGGCGTTCGTCAGACCCGTCACGGTGCAGGTCGTGGTCGGGCACGGCATCCGGACGACGTTCCCGTTCGCGCCGACCGCGGTCACGACGTACCCGGTGATGGGCAGGCCACCGGTGTCGAGCACGGAGGTCCACGTGGCCACGACCTGACCGTCGCCGACGGACACGTTGCGCGGCGTCCCGGGCGCGGTCGGCTTGCCGCGCACGTTGAGGACGATGCGCCCGTCGACATCGCGATCGGGATCCCCGGTCGCGTCCCGCACCGTGTAGCGGACGGTCATCGTCCCGGTGAACTTGCTGTCCGGCGTGACCGTCACCGCTGTGCCGGTGAACTTCACCTCGCTGGGACCTTGCTCGCTGACGGCGTTGACGACCGTGAGCGTCGGGTCGTCGAGGCTCGACTTGTCGTTCGTCGTCACGTCGACCGTGCTGGGCTGGCCCTGGTCGGCATCGACCTGGTCCTGCACGGCGACCGTCAACGGACGCGTCGTCTGTACGGCCACGATCGTCACTGCCACCACGCTGCTGGCGCCACGAGCATCGGAGACCTGCACCCGGACAATTCCCGAGGTCCCCTTCTTGGTACCGATGTCCGACTTCGCAAAGAGGTTGGACCCCTGCATCGTCACACCCAGTCCCGTGGGGAGCTGGTTCTCGAAGCTGCCCACGAGGATGGCGTCACCCTCGGGATCGACGAGGAAGCTCTGCAGGTTCTGCTCGGTCGGACCCTCGCCGTTGCCCGCCTTGATCTCGATGGGCGTCGGCGCGTACGGCGGCTGGTTGAGCTCGGGCCCGTTGGGGTTGTTGCCGGTGCTCGTCTTCGTCTCGGCGCGCGGCAGCACCTTGATGCGGATCGTCAACGTCGCCGACCGTGCGTCGGTGACCGACGCGTCGACGTCCTCGACGACCTCGAACGTGATGGCTGCCGGGCCGACGTCGGAGTCGCCCGGCGTGTACGTGAGCTCGGAGGCCGAGTCGCGCCGGCCGGTGCCGGGGGCGCCGCTGACCTTGTCCGCCGAGGAGAGGACGACCTGACGGCCCTGGGTGCCGGATACGTACTGCGCGACCGAGATGCGCAGCTGTTGGCCTGCCGTGACGGAGAGCTCGACCGTGGGGTCCTTCAACCAGGGCGCCGCATCGCTCTTGCCGGGAACCGTGACGAAGGCGGACGCGCTCAGCCCGTCGGCGTCGGTGATCGTGTAGCGGAACACCCGCAGCCGGTCGCCGATCGGCACCCGTAGCTGCCAACCGCTCGCCGTGTTGACCGCCTCAGCGGGGAGGCCGCCGCTCGCGTCGGACGCCGGTACGGACAAGGTGAGGGCGGAGCGCAGCCCGTCGGGGTCGTAGTCGTTGGCCAGTACAGGCACGTCGACCGTGTCGCGCTGGAACACCTCCCGCGCGTCGACGAGGTCGTCGAACGCCTTGGGCGCCTGCAGCTCCGCGGTGGGGTCGGCGGTGATGACGATGTTCCCGACCGCCAGGGCCCCGCGAGCGTCCTTGATCCGGTACGTGCCGAACCAGGTGCCCGCCTCGTCGGGCACGGTCACCTGGATGGCCGACGTGTCGATGACCTGTGCCTGCAGGGGGAACGTGATCGGGTTCTGGTCGTCGAGGGAGATCTTGTCGCCGTCGGGGTCCGAGTCGTTGGCCAGCGGCTGGATGTACACGGTCCGGCCCGGCCGGGTCGTGATGACGTCCTGGTTGGCGGTCGGTTCGGTGTTGCTGATGCCTGCCGGTACGACGCCGACGCGGATGTCGCCGGTCGCCTTCGCGCCGTACGCGTCGACGACCGTGTAGGTGAACGTGTCGGTGCCGGCCATCTTCGCGAACGCCTCGTACTCGAGGTACGTCGCGCCGACGTTGAGGATGCGCCCCAGCTTGGGGCCGCTGCCGAGACCGACGAGCCGTACGGAGTCGCCGTTGGGGTCGATGTTCTGCAGCGGGATCTCGATGCGCTGCGTGGTGCCCGCGAGGACCCGGCCGGTGACCAGCTGCGGGATCGGCGCCTGGTTGACGATGTCCGGCGAGATGACGTTGAACCGAACGACCGTCGACGACTTGCGCCCGAGGCTGTCCTTGACCTGGTACGTCGCCGTCACGCGGCCGGGTACGGCCGGTGCCACGAACCGGATCTTGTTCCCCTCGACCCACGCGCCGCCCGGGTTGTCGTACAGCGTCGGATCGAGGGTCAGGTCGAGGCCTACCGGCGAGTAGTCGTTGTTCAGCGGGCTCACCGTGACGGCGTCGCCGACACGGACGTTGACGTCGTCGGGCACCGCCACGGGCCGTACCTCACCGATGGGGTTCGACGGGATGACGACGATCGTGCCCGGCACCGCGGCGTGGTAGCCGTCGCTGACGTAGTACGTCATCGTGGTCGGCGTGTCCTTGGACGAGACCTCCGAGATCGTCAGGAGGTGCCGGTCGCGCATGATGACGTTGAGCCCGTTGCTTGCGACCGACTGGACCACGAGCACGTCGCCGTCCGGGTCCTCGTCGTTGAGCAGCGGGTCGAGCGTCACCGAGCCGCCATGTGTGAGCAGCACCACGTCGCGGGTCGTGATCGGCGGACGGTTCGCCGCCGCCTTGTCCACGACGTCGATGCGGACCAGGCCGAACGACGTCCGGCCGTTCGTCACCGTGTAGCCGACGTAGTACGTACCGGCTGCGGAAGCCTTGAACCTGAACGTCTTGGCGGAGTAGTCCACGGTGAACTTCGTGGGCCGGGGCGATGGGGTGTCGACCGAGGCGAGCGCGAGGTTCACGCCCTGGTCGTTGTCCAGCGGCGAGACCTCGATCTCCTGGTTGGTCATCGCCGTGGCGTAGTCGCCGTTCGCGACCGGCGTCACCTCTTGCGGCTTCCGCACGTCGATGACGAGCACTCCCGACGACGTGGCGGAGCCGTCGGAGACGGTGACATTGATCGTCTTGAGCCCGATGACCTTGCCGACATCGGTGAACGTGATCGTGCCGTCGGGTGTGAACGACACCTCGTCGTTGCCCTCGGCGAGCGAGGCGCCGGTGAGGACCAGGTCGTCGCCATCGGGGTCGCGCCAGCGCAGCAGCTCACGGATCTGCGTCTGCTGGCCGGACGCCACGATGACGGCCTCCTTGGAGCGCAGCGCAGGCGGCTGGTTCGCCGCAGACTGGTCGGCCGACT
>JADGPB010000075.1 GCA_017882655.1 Propionibacteriales bacterium | reverse complement strand
GTGGTCGTGAACGCCGGCACACCGACGTCCCAGTTGCCTGAGTCCGTGATCACGTACGCGTCGGCGCGGAGCTGCTCGGAGTGTGCGGCGATGATCGCGTCGAGGCTGGGTGAGCCGATCTCCTCCTCGCCCTCGACGAAGACGGTGACGCCCACGGGGAGGTCGCCGCCAAAAGCGCGGAGCGCAGCGAGATGTACGCCGACGCCACCCTTGTCGTCGGCCGCTCCCCTGCCGAACAACCTGTCGCCCCTGCGGGTCGCCTCGAAACCGGGGTTCTCCCAGACGGCGGGGTCGCCGACGGGCTGTACGTCGTGGTGCGCGTACAGGCACACGCGCGGCGCTCCAGCCGGGCCTTCGAAGCGGCCGATGACCGCTGGCTTGCCGCCTTCGGCCACGATCTGTACGTCGGGGCAGCCCAGCTCGGTGAGGTGGTCAGCCACGGCCCGCGCCGTCGCCTCCACATCGGCATCGTGCTCCGGCTGCGAGCTCACGGAAGGGATCGCGACCAGTCGGACGACATCGTCCAGGGCGCGAGGGATCTGTCGTGCGACAGCGGCAGCGAGATCGGGCATGAACCCGACCCTATCCCGGCAGGCACTGACGCGATCTGCCCTGTCGGCGCTCCGAATGCCTCCTTAGGAGGCCTTCGACGGCGAGTTGAGGGCGAATCGCGTCGCGAGGCTCGGTCACTTGATCCGACCAGCTGTACGCAGAGCGTGGCGCACCATGCTGACGATGTACTCCGGCTGGTCGAGGTGCTCCCAGCCGAAGCGCAGCACGACGTAGCCATGGGCGACCAGGACGTTCTGACGTTCGCGATCCTTGAGGAACTGGGCCGGGTCGTCGTGTACCGCGCGGCCGTCGAACTCGATGACCACCCTGGCACCGGGGAACAGCACGTCGGGGTGGACCACCACACCGCTCAGCCTGAGGCGCCGGTTCGCCACCCACCCGGTGATACCCGCTTCGCGCAGGATTCGGTGCAGCCGCAGCTCCGCGTAGGACCACGGGTTCGTCAGGCAGGCTTCCACCACGCAGCGCCTCACCGCCTGTCCCACCGAGCCGTTCATCGCCTGCAACGCCTCCCGCAGCTCGGCCGGGTTCGCCAGCCGACGCCTCAGCGCTTCGCACACGGCGCGACCATCATCCGTAGCGGCAAGCTCGACGGCGGCGTACGCGGGAGTGGCGAAACGGAGACCGTCCGCCATCCGCACGAAGTCACCCGGCACTCCGCGGCGGGTGACCTTGATGCGGCGTCGCGACTTCAGTGTCGGGTGCGAGAGGACTGCCGTCTGCCCGGCGAGGCTCGGCAGCCAGAGGCTCGCGGCCGTCGTCGTGTGGAGAACCCCAAGCGGGGCTGACCAGGCGCACACTGCTCGCAGCCACGCGCGCTCGGAGACGTCTGCGGCGAGCACGAACGTGCCAGGAAGCGGGTTGTCGAGGACGCCGGCGCGTTTGAGCCGCGCCATGGCGGAGCAGAGGCGCGGATGCTCGGTGGAGGTGACCACTCCATGGTCAGCGAGGATGCAGGCAATCGTGGGCTTCACACCCGTGACAGTGGGCAGCCCCGGCCTGAAACGTCATCTACCCACAGGGTTCGCGTGACGCGAATCGACCTGTGGACAGCTTCAGAAGGCCATCAAGAGCACCCGGAAGACGTCGAGCGAGCGAATCGCGTCACATGGCGACCGGCACACCTCGTAACGTGGGACCCATGGACACCACGAGCACGTTCATCGTCACGGAATTCAACCCCTCGGATCAGGAGCTTGACGTCGAGACGGCGTTGCCGACGGGGCTGGCGACGATCACGAAACGGTTCTCGGGCGCGATCGAGGGACACTCGCAAGCACTGTTCTGCTCAGCGTTCGACCCGACCCACGGCGGCACGTACGTGGCGCTGGAGTCCTTCGGCGGCCAGGTCGACGGGCACCACGGCACGTTCTCGTTCGCCCACGCCGCGACCACCGGTGCTGACGGCGAGCGCACTGACGGCTGGTTCACGATCGTCTCCGGCTCCGGCACCGGCGAGCTCGCCGGGATCCACGGCAAGGGCGACATCGTCATCGACGCCAACGGGAACCATCATCTGAACCTGGCGTACGAGCTCGGCTGACGCACCACCCCGGGTCCAGGCCGTGGCGACCGGCCTGACACGATCAAGGCGAACAGATGTCGTGTGATCACAGGGAAGGCTGTCTCATGAGCGTTACCAGGCGGGTCTCAGCGCACCAGCCACGAGGCCGCCGCCGAGGTCTCACGGCGGGGTTGGTCAGCGTCGCGCTCATGCTGTCCGGATGCGCCACGACCGGCGTCCTTCCCGCCGTGACCTCCGCACCGACCACCGCGACGAGCACCGCGACCAGTCCCGCACCGACACCCTCGGCCACGACCTCCAGCGCTGCCCCGACCCGTACCGCCACGCTCGTCATGAACGGCGACCTGCTCTGGCACAACACCGTGTGGATGTCCGCGCAGGCCGAAGCCAAGCGCACCGGCAAGGGCATCGACGGCTTCGACTTCGACCCCATGTTCGCCGCGCTGAAGCCGATCATCAGCGGAGCCGACCTCGCGATCTGCCACGAGGAGGTTCCGTTCTCGCCGAAGGGCGGT
Source organism: Propionibacteriales bacterium (assembly GCA_017882655.1). Lineage (GTDB taxonomy): Bacteria > Actinomycetota > Actinomycetes > Propionibacteriales > Propionibacteriaceae > Fen-668. The sequence goes on along the minus strand of JADGPB010000075.1, from coordinate 6,385 downwards.
CCGTACAAGAACTACCCGGTCTTCTCCGCGCCACCCGAGATCGCCACCTGGATCGCGTCGATGGGCTGGGACGCCTGCACCAACGCCTCCAACCACTCGGTCGACCAGGGCGTGGCCGGCCTCATCCGTACGGACACGTTCCTCGATCAGGCCGGCGTCGCCCATGTCGGCACGTTCCGTACCGCCGCTGAGCGAGCGAAGCCCGTCATCATCACGACGAGCAGCGGGGTCAAGGTCGGCCTTGTCTCCGGCACGTACGGCCTCAACGGGTTCGTCCTGCCGACTGACCAGCAGTGGGCGGTGTCGTTCCTCAAGATCGACGACATCCTCGCGCAGGCGAAGGCGGCCCGGCAGGCCGGCGCCGACATCGTCGTGGTCGACGTCCACGACGGCAACGAGTACCAGGTGCAGCCCACCGCCGAACAGGTCGCGATCGTCAAGGCGCTCACCGCGTCCGACGACGTCGACCTCGTCATCGGCGAGCACGTCCATGTCATCCAGCCGGTCACCAAGGTCAACGGCAAGTGGGTCGTGTACGGGATGGGCAACCTCATCGCGCAGCAGCCGACCTCGATGCCCAGGACGTACGAGGGGTTGACGATGCGGTTCACGTTCACCGGCACCGCCGGGGGGCGCTACACGGTGAGCAAGGCCGAGTACATCGGTACGTACTTCAGCAACGGCGACCCCATCCGCGTCTACCCGGTGGTCTCGTCGCTCGCCGCGGGCAAGGGTCCCACGGCACGGTTGCAGACCGCGCGCACGGCGATCGCCGCCTCCGTGAACGCCCTCGGCAACAACGACGGCCTCATCGCGTCCTGACAAGGCGGGTCCCCAGCGCCACGCACGGACGCTGGGGACGCAACCAGCATCAGATGAACAGGGTTTGCGCGCCCTCGCTGAGCTCCATGAAGTCGGTCGCGCTGATGACGCCCTGGACGGCCGGGTGGAGGTCGGCTTCGATCATCTTCATCATGTCGAACGACATCCGGCAGGCCCACATCTTCACGCCCGCGGCGTCGAGCAGGTCCAGGAACTCGGGCACGGTGGGGACACCCAGGTCCGCGATCTGCTTGTGCATCATGTTCGTCGCGATCTTCGTCATGCCCGGAATCCGGCCCATCCACTGAGGCATCGACCAGTGCTCCAGACCCGGGTGCAAGTTGCCGAGGTCTGCCATGTGCATGGCGGTGTTGCCGACCATGGTGAACTGCAGCTTCCCGTTCGTCTTCTTGTTGACGATGTCCAGGCCCCAGAACGTGAAGAACATGTGGACCTCGATGCCCTCGCCCGCGGCAGCGTTGCCGAGGATCAGGCCGGGGTACGCCATGTCCAGGTTGCCCTTGGAACAGATGAGGACCAGCTTGCGCGGTCCGGAGTAGCCGCCACCCGACGGCATCGTCTGGGTTGCCACGTCGACGCTGGCTGCGGCTGAGGCGCCGCCGAAGCTGGGAAGGATGAAACCTTCAGGAACAGTACGCATCGCTCTCACTCCTCACACGCACCCGACGGGCTTGGGAAGGCCCGCGAGGTAGGACATCATCTTGGCCGGCTTGCCGGGGAACAGCGTGAACAGCTGCTTCACGTCGAACTTGCCTTGGGTCTGCATGCGACGCAGCGTCGGCGTGACGCCCGTCTTGGCCTGGTCGTCGCGCATGAACCTCAGCGCGGCCCAATGGGCATCGGTGAGCTCGCCGATGCCGACCATGCTGGCGAGCATCTCTGCCAGCGGCTCGCTCCACTCCTCGCGGTTCGTGAAGAACCCCTCCTCGTTCACCGCGAAGGTGTATTCGGCGATGGTGTTGCTGGGCATGTCAGGACTCCTTCGTCTTCTCTGCCGGGACCTTGCCGGCCATGGACATCAGCGTCGGTACCGGCAGGTGGCGCCCCGGCAGCAGCATCTGCCAGTAGATCTGCTCGAAGGCGAGCTTGCCGATGTGGTTGAGCCGGGTCTCCTTGAGCAGGCTCATGGGTCCGATCGTCGTCACCGGGAACGAACCGGTGAGCGGCTCGGTGTCGTAGTTGAAGTCGAGCAGCATCGCCTTGCCGCGACCCGACTCGATGAAGCAGTTCGCGTGACCGTCGAACGCGTGGGTCATCGGCTTGCCCGCGTACGCAGCCGTGAAGTTGTCCACGAAGACGTGGATCGAGAAGTGGGCCACCGAGCCGGCCTTGGAGGTCGGGATGTTGCTCGCGTCACCGACGGCGAACACATTCTCGTACTGGAGAGACTGGAGGGTCTTCTTGTCCACCGGCACGAAGCCGAGGTCGTCGCCCATCCCCGAGTCGATCACGTACTGCGCGCCCATGTTCGTCGGCACGGTCACCAGGAGGTCGAACGGGATCTCGCGGCCGTCGAAGCCCACGAGCTTCTTGGTCTCCGGGTCGACGCGTTCGATCGCGAAGTCCGTGGCGAGACGGATGCTGCGGTCCTCGAGCACGTACCCGAGCTTCTTCGACGCGACCGGCTTGGTGAAGGCGCCGTCCAGCGGGGTCACGTACGTGATGTCGACCAGGTGGCGGATCTTCTTGTGGCGGAAGAAGTCGTCCGCGAGGAACGCGAACTCCAGCGGCGCAACGGGGCACTTGATCGGCATCTCGGTGATGTGGATGAGGAGCTTGCCGCCCTTGAAGGAGTCCATGGCCTTCTTGAGGGCGATCGCACCGTCGCGCGTGTAGAAGTCGAACGCCGACTTCCGCCAGATGCGCTCGTCGGTGAGCCCCTCGGTCATGTCGGGGCGCGGCGTGGTGCCGGTCGCGATCACGAGCCAGTCGTACGACAGGGTGCGGGTCTTCAGCTCGACCGTGCGTGCTTTCGGATCGACGGAGACGATCGCGTCGGTGACGAGCTCTACCTTGGGGGAGAGCTGCGCCTTGCGGGACCTGCGGACACGTTCGGGGGTGATCGTGCCGAAGGGGATGAAGAGGTAGCCAGGCTGGTAGTCGTGGTCGTCGTCCTTGTCGACCACGGTGATGCTGGCGGTCGGCGGCAGTGCCTTGACCAGCTTGTTGGCGAGCATCGTGCCTGCCGTGCCCGCCCCGAGGATCAGTACTTTGGACATACCGCGATCGTAAACCCCTAGGGGTATCCGCCGTGCGGCGACCCCCACAATAGGAGAAGGCCCTCATCAGAACGCGCGGCGAGCCAAACTGACGTTCCACAACGGGCTTGTCTGCCACTCCAAGACCGCCGTCCCCGCGTTCAGATCGACGCTGACATCGAGCACGTGCGGGCTGTGCAGGGGGACGAGCCGGGCCTCGAGGACGCCAGGAGCCGTCCACCCACCCGTGCCAGCCATCTCCACCGTGCGTCCACCCACGGTGGCCGTCGCCCGCTGCCACACGCCGTCACCCAGCGGCACGGTCACGGGGCCCGTCCCGTCGTCGAGCGTGAGCCCGTCCGCATCGAGCACGACGCGGCTGGTCGCCGCCACCATGGCCGCCGCGGAGCCGGTGGCCACGAGCTCGTGCCGTCCGGGCGTGGGTGGGACAGACGAGCGAAGAGTCGGTAGGGTCCGCGCGTCCAGGAAGGCGTCCAGGTCGTCGTCGTACGGTCCGGGCAGCGGCCCGTCGGACAGACCCGGCAGAAGGTGCTGCCACACCAGGTCCAGCTCGAGCTGCATGTCCTCGACCTGCGCACCCACGGCGACGACGAGGTCGTACTCACGCAGCACCAGGCACAGCTGTCCGAATGCTCCGTCGCCGCGCCAGCCATGGCGACCCCGCCACATCTGGTAGCCGTATCCCTGCGACCAGTCAGGGTTGTCCGGGCCGTTGGGGATGTGGACGGTCATCGCGTCGTCGGTCCAGGCCTCCGGCAGGATGCGGGTGCCGCCGTACTCGCCACCCTGCAGGATCATCAGGCCCAGCCGTGCAACGGCGTCGACGGGGATGTGCAGACCCGCGAAGCCCATGTCGTACGGGCCGAGCGGCAGCCACTCGATCTCGCCGACGCCGAGCGGGTCGAACAGCCGGGGCCGAAGGTACTCGTGGAGAGGCTGGCCGCTGACCTTCTGGATGATCGCCGACAGCGTGAGCGTGCAGCCCTGGTTGTAGCAGAAGACCGACCCCGGCTCCTCGTCCGGCTCGAGGCGCAGGAACGAGCCCACCGGGTCCGCCGGGTCGAGCTCGGTCACGGTGTCCGTCGTATGGCCGGAGGCCATGGACAGCAGGTTTCGTACGGTGATGGCCTTCGCGCGGGGACCCAGGTCGGTGAGCTCCGGGAAGTAGGACACGGCCGGGGCGTCGAGGTCCACGAGGCCCTCGCTGATTGCGAGCCCGATCGCGGAGGCCGTGAACGTCTTCGACAGGGAGTACTTGTGGACCCTGTCCGTCGGCCGGTACGGCGCCCAGCTGGTCGAGGCGATCACCTGACCGTGCCGGATGACCGTTAGCGCGAACGGCCTGATGCCATTCCCCTCCCAGGCCTCGACGAGGGCGCGGATGGCGCGAGGGTCGACTCCCTGCGCTTCGGGTGAGGACACGGGCGGAAGGTATGGGTTCACGCTCACGAACATAGTCCGCGGATCGCGCCGATCCAGGGCAGAACCGTGTGCACCCGACCCGTGCGGTGATCCCTAGACTGCGGCCATGACCTCACGGCTGGCTCTCGACGGCGGACAGTCCGGGTGCCGGGCACGGGACGCGGCGGGACACATCTGGGAAGGCGTCGGCATCGACACCGCGAGGCCTAGGATCCCCCAGCTGGCGGCCGCAGTGCGGGCAGCAGCGCCGGAGGGTACGGAGCGGGTGCTGGTCGGCACGACCGGGCTCGGCGTCGAGGACACCGCCGCCGCGTTGCTCGACGAGCTGCACGGTCACGGGACGAAGAGCGTCCATCTGGCACATGACTCGGTGACGAGCTACCTCGGCGCGCTCGGTGACCGTACAGGCTGCGTCGTCGCGGCCGGCACCGGCGTGGTGACGCTCGCTGCCGGCGAGACGACGGCTGCACGCGTCGACGGGTGGGGCTGGATCCTCGGCGATGCCGGCAGCGGCTTCTGGATCGGCCGGCGGGCAATCGACATGGCACTGAGGGCGTACGACGGACGCGGTCCCGCGACCGCCCTGCTCGATCTCGTACGCGCCGACTTCGGCGACCCGGCCCTGGCGTATCTCACGCTCCAGGCCGACCCTCGTCGGGTCGCCAGGACGGCGGCGTACGCGAAGCAGGTGGACGCTCTCGCGGATACCGACGACGTGGCGGCGCAGGTGCTGCGTGACGCCGCGTTCGAGCTGGTCACCTCGGTCACGACGGCGCTCCGACGTGTCGACGGAAGCGTCGACGATCCGGTGTGCGTGCTCGGCAATGTCTTCCGCAGCGCCACGCTGACTGACGCATTCACCTCGCGTATGGGAGATGTCGCACCGGCTCACCCGATCGTGCCGGCGCAAGGCAGTGGACTCGACGGGGCCGACCTGCTGGATCAGCTCGCGACGGGACTCGCGCACCTCGTCGACATCGCGACGGTGTAGCGGCGGGGGGCTAGTCCGAGTCGCTCGCGCCGGACGTGGACAGCGACTCGTAGCCGTAGATCTCGGCTCCGTTGGCGGCGATCTCCGCTGCGGCGGCCTCCCGGTCCTGGATGGCGGCCTGGACGGCGGCGCTGGCCGAGGCGTACGCGCCGGGCGGGTTCGCGCTCGGCTCGCAGGAGAGCGGCTGGCCGAGGGCTGGCCCGAACTCCTTGCCGCCGAAGACCTCAGCCTTCACGAAGTCGTAGTACGCAGCCTCGCTAGGAGTGTACGGGTTGTTCGCCGCACACCGGGCGACGAAGTAGCCGACGACCTCGCTGAACGTCTCCGAGGACGAGCCGCCGTACGAGCCGAAGCGGCCGTTCTTCGCGTACAGGGCGGAGAAGTCGGCCCAGTACGCCGGGTTCGTCCCGCGGTCACGCGAGTATGCGTGGGTCATCTCGTGGACGAAGAGCCGGGACACGTGGCCGGGGTCGGTCTGGTAGTTCGTGAGCAGCTGCGGGAAGTCGAGGCTGACGGTGTCCGCCCTGGTGAGGCCGTAGTCGCCGGCCACCCATCCGCCGATCGACGTCGCGTACAGCCCCAGCACACCCGCCTTCGCGTGGAGGGCGTCGAGGTACGGGGTGCAGCTGATCGCATCGAGCGTGTGCCAGATGACCGCGACGATCGGCCGGTAGGTCTCGTCGGCCCAGTACTTCCCCGTGAGCGTGAAGCCCCAGTTCGCCTCGATCCCAGACTGCAGCGCGGCCATGGACTGGGCCGCGTCGTACGGGTGAACGGCAGTGCACGCGTCAGGGATGACCACCGGCTCGTCTGCACGCGCAGGTGCCGGGACAAGGGAGATCGCGAGTACGGACAGCGCCACGATCACGACACGTACAACGCGCGCGAACACCGAGGCACCTCCAGGAAC